>DASWDV010000168.1:0-12212 GCA_036395075.1 Gemmatimonadaceae bacterium
TGGTCGCAGATGGCTTCAACGGCCTCCTTGCCACCATTCACTATCTGCAGCACTCCTTCCGGCAGGCCAGCTTCCCTCAATAGCTCCGCGATTTTTCCGGCGCTCAGCGGCACCAGCTCCGACGGCTTGAGGATCAGGCAATTGCCGAGGGCGATCGCATTGGGAAGCGACCAATTCGGCACCATGTTCGGAAAGTTGAAAGGCGTGATCGCCGCGACGACTCCGACCGGATAGCGCTCGATGCGACACTCGACGCCGCGACTGACTTCCAGAACCTCACCGGGCGCGATCTGCGGTAACGAGCACGCGAACTCGCACAACTCCGCCGATTTCAGCACCTCCGCGCGCGCTTCCGATGCGACTTTGCCGTTCTCTTCCGTTATCAGCGTCGCCAGCGCATCGATGTTCTTCTCGAGGAGCGTCTTGTAACGGTAAAAGACCTGCACGCGCTCCTTGATCGGAGTGGCCGACCACGCGGGGAACGCCTTGTGGGCGCTCGCAACCGCGGCGTCGACGTCGTCCTGGGTCGAGAGCGGCACGCGCGAGATGACGCTCCCGTCGCTGGGATTATGGACTTCGAGAGAGGGCCGCTCGCTTCCTACGAAGGAGCCGTCCACATAATTCCGAACCTCGGGATACTTCAAGCTCGTCCCTCACCGCGAAGTGCGTTACTGACGAGTGCCCAACTCATGGATCAGCGAGCACTTATCTCACTATGCGAAGATGTGTTTGGGGCGGAAGCGTCGCAAGCGCAATGCGGGCCAGAGCCAGACTCTTCTTGCACTCGATCGCGGCACGAACCATGATGCTCTGATTCTGGTGGCATCTATTGAACTGCAAACCGGAACTGTGATGACTGATCCATCGGCTACTGTTGAGCAGCCGCACGAAATACATCCGCATATCGATCACGGAATGTCGATTGGCAAGGCAGCCATAATCACGCTGGTGTCTACGATCGTCGTCCTCTGGTCGACGTACGAAGTAATCAAGGGAACGCTTTCGTCGGGAATGACGCGAATCCTCGCCGTCGTCTCGCTCCTGTCACTCGTGGCCGCGGTCTACGGACTCATCGAGCTCGCGTTGGCGGTCATCGCGACTACCACCGAGCGGCGGCGGCGGGCGCGCGAGGTGACGGAGCGGCGCAAAGGCGATCGAGCGCGGACGCCGACGCCGCGCTAGCGCCGGTTCGAGTAAAGCAAAGCCCCGTCACGACATACTGCGTGACGGGGCAAGACCTGCAGAAACGGCGAGCCTTTTACCAGCGATAGTGCGCGAACGCCTTGTTCGCTTCAGCCATCTTGTGCGTGTCGTCCTTCTTCTTGACCGCGTTTCCCTCGCCTTTGCTGGCGGCGATCACTTCGGCGGCGAGCTTCTCGGCCATCGATTTCTCGTTTCGGCCGCGTGAGAAAGTGATGAGCCACCGCATCGCGAGTGCTGTGCGCCGGTCGGGACGGACTTCGACTGGAACCTGATAGGTCGCGCCACCCACACGCCGACTCTTCACTTCCACAGCGGGCTTGAGGTTGGTCAGCGCCTGCTTGAAGATCGTTACGCCGGGCTGCGACGTTTTGTTCTCGACGATGTCCATCGCGCCGTAGAAAATTCTCTCGGCAGTCGACTTCTTGCCCTGATACATGATGGCGTTGATGAACTTCGACACGGTCTGACTATCGTAGCGTGCGTCGGGAAGAATCGGACGCTTGATCGACTTTTTGCGGCGACTCATTATTTCTTCTTACCTCCACCGCCAGCCGCACCAGCGGCCTTCGGTTTCTTGGTGCCGTATTTGGAGCGGCTCTTGTTGCGTCCGTTCACACCCGATGCGTCGAGAGAGCCGCGCACAATATGATAACGCACGCCCGGAAGATCCTTCACGCGGCCACCGCGAATGAGCACGATCGAGTGCTCCTGCAGATTGTGGCCTTCGCCCGGGATGTAGGCGGTAACTTCGAACCCATTTGTCAGTCGCACGCGTGCGACTTTACGAAGAGCCGAATTGGGCTTCTTGGGCGTGGTGGTGTAGACGCGCGTACACACGCCGCGCTTTTGCGGATTCGATTTGAGGGCGGGCGCCTTTTCTTTCTTCTGAACGTCGCGTCGACTCTGACGGACGAGTTGATTGATTGTCGGCATTAAGCTGGTTGACGGACCGGATACGACCTGCGTTGTCCGCCCAATGTTGGTCAGACTAGCCTGTAAAGTTAGACAGCGACGATACTTGTGTCAACGGACGGCACACTTTATTCCGGAGGGTTTAGAGCGACAACGCCGGAAGCCGATCCCTCTGTCGAACACCCTCGGCAAACGGCCCGAGCAAATGGCTGATGCTGTTCGCGTAATAGCTGATGAGCACGCGATTACCAGGTAGCACCGAATAGCCGTCACCAATTCTTACGAGTATCCGTCGCATGCTGAGCATCCGCCACGCGCGATCGAAAATTTCTTCGACGCGCCCCTCGCGGTGGACTACCCGCGCATTGAGCTCGCGCAGCACGTCACGCATCTCCGCCATGCGCTCGATTAACTGCGCGTGCGATATGAAGTCGCCATCGAAGCTCTGAATCGCGGCGCACGCGAGAGTCACCGGCGTGACGGGAATGATAGCGGCGATTTTCTCCAGCACCGAATCGGACAGCAACTGAATTCGCGCGAGCCGGTCTGTCCGATCGATCGCGAACAGTCCCCCTGTTTCACTGTCTTGCCGGTCGAGCCACGGAGAAATCGGGAACGGATCGCCGACCACTACGGCGGCGCGGCCGTAGCGCTTCCATCGACGCGCGACAAGACGCGCCATGTTCCACCACACGTAGCGAAGCACTTCACCGAGCTGGACGTAGCGTGGCGGACGTTTTCTCCCTTCGCGCGCGTCGAGCTCACGCAGCAGCGACCGATCTTCGAGAACCCGATCGTAGTTGATTGCCACGGGCACGATGTACAGTCGCCTCCGCATCGCTGGCTCGCGCGCGACACCGAGCACGTAGTCGAGGAGCCCGATTTTCGCCTTACCTAGTTTTCCGTCGCGGCTGAGCCCGCCTTCGAGGAAGATTCCCTGCGTTACCCCGTTCCGCGTGATGAGCTGCACGTAACGCTCGAGCACGGTGTGATAAAGCTTCTCGCGATATTTGCGGCGGATGAAATAGGCGCCGAACGATTTGAAGATGTACTCGAGCGGAAATGTGCGCGCCCATTCGCCCACGGCGTACGAGATCGCGACTTGGCCAGAGAGAACGTATCCGACAAGCACATAGTCGGCGTTCGACCGATGGTTCATCAGGTAGATCACAATCGCGTCGTCCGGCAGCCTGTCCCGGGACGATCGGCCCGCGTATTCGGCCGACACCTTGTAGAAGAAGTTCAGCAGAAGCCTGCTGACGACGAGGCCGATTCTGTAGTACGTAAGGATGTTGAAGAAAGGGACGATCTCGTCGATGTATTCTTCGACCCGTTTCCACGTTGCTGCTTCGCTGATTGAATTCTCGGTGGCGTGCTCCTTGACCGCGTGCGCGACAGCTTCATCGGCGAGAAGTGTTTGTTTGATGAACGACTTCTTGGCGAGCTTGAATCGGTCAATGCGCCCACGAGAGCGGTGCAGCGCGCGCAAAGCGGCGCGGCTAACGCGACTGCTCATTCGAGCGCAACGCCAGCAACGGCGTTCCTGAGGATGGCGTGATCAGCGTGATCTATCCCCACGTGCAAGCAGCGAAAAGATGCCTCCGAACGGTGAGCGCAGTGCCGGAGTCCAACATTAGGACCGACCCGACAGACACGAAGGTGTAACTTCGGTCCGGTCCCGGCAACGTTTCTGTTGTGTGGTAAATCGCACTTCTGTATCTTGGGTTCGGCCCTCGTTTGCGGAGACGGAACGTCCGTTAATAAGGACTGCCAGCGCGAAACGGGGTGATGATGGACACGACCCGGCTACAGGAGCAACTGCTCCTCACGCCTGCGATTCCCACTCGCAGACTGCTGAACGCGATTGCCCCAGGAAGGTGGTTGCTCCCGCTCGCGGCGTCCCTGTCTGTGACACTTGCTGCGGACCGCGTTCGAGCACAGGATGCCGGGACACTTACGGGAATAGTGAGCACGACGAACAAGAAGCCCTTGCCGCAGGCCCGTGTCAGCGTAGTCGGAACGGATCTCGCCGCGGTGGCCGATACGACCGGCTCGTTCCGCATCCAGGGCCTACCCCTCGGCACGCAAAGCGTCGCGATCAAGATGATGGGGTACGGATCGACGTTAATCCCGGTGCAGATAGAAGCCGGCAAGACCGCAACGCTGGACGTGACCCTCGACGCAGTTCCTCTTCCGCTGGAAACAGTGGAGGTAACCGGCGATACCATGATCGTACCGGGCATGCAAGGATTTCAGGAGCGAAAGGCGCGTGGTACGGGAAAGTTTTTTACGCGCGAAGACATCGAGCGCATGCAGGTGCGTCTTTTCACCGACATCTTGCGCCGAGTGCCGGGAATGCAAGTCCAGTCGACGAACGGCGCTTACGGGGCTGGATATTCAGTGCAGTCGGGACGCACCCAGGGCATTAGCGGCGGACGCACCTGTCCCGTGCTGTTCTACGTGAACGGCGCGCCATTTCCGCTTACGGGGGATATCGCCATCAATAACTTCATCTCGCCCGACGAGGTGGCGGCGGTGGAAGTCTACATGGGCGCGTCTCAGATTCCGGCGCAATTCAACACGAGCCTGAACAACTCGCGCTGCGGTGTCGTCGTGATCTGGACGCGCAGCAGCAACGACCCCCGGCGGTCGCGCTAGACTACCAGCCTCCGCCCAGGACTCGAATCGTTTGGCCGATAGGCCCCGTATCAGGATTTTGGTCGGCGCCGAGCGCGTGAAATAGTTTCGCGGCGGCAATCGCGCCAGCGGTGAGAAGCCCGCCAGCAAGCCAGCTTTTCCCCCGATCGAACTTCTTTTCGCTCACGCTGGTGAGCGCGTACCGCGGAAACGGGACGAGCTCGTGGTTCCACATCACCGACGAGCCGCCGCGGTGATCCACGCGTATCAGATTCAGGCTCCACGTAGTCGCGTCCGCGGAAGAGACGACTCCTTCCACTTCCTCGGCGCCTGGCCCGATTGCGTTGGCCATCGCTACCACGCCGGAATCGGTGAGCTGCGCGATGATTATCGCCGCCGGCTGCGGCAGGGGAGACTCGAGTGGATGCGCGGTGTAGCACGCGCCCAGAAACAGAATGGTTGACGCCGCGAAGCGCACTGACTGACCAAGACTCATGGCTTCAAATCCTAACGTATCATACGAGGGAAAGACAAACCGGCCCAGCCTACGACTGGACCGGTTTGCTCAATTAGCCTGGCGCTTTCGCTACGGACGCGGACAGGCGTTCGGGTCGTTCCAGTTGCGCAGAGGCGACACACCCGTGGTGCCAGTTGGAAAAGCCGACGGCAGTGGCAGGTTCGGGTTGGCTGTACGCTCGGTGACACTGTACGGCAGGCGGCCCGGTACTTCGGGTGCCGCGCCGTATGGCGTGATGGCAGGAATACAGGTCCGCTTGTAGTCAGACCAGACGTCTATGTTCTGGAACATCGCAATGTACTTCTCCAGCATCACGTCGTTGAACGTCACGACGGCGAGCGCGGGCATGCCGACCGCAACACGCACGTTGTTGACGTTCACCGTCGCGCCTGGAACGTCACCGAGCTGATACTTGGCCTCGGCCATGATCAACTGATTTTCCGCCCACGTGACATACGGCTGTCGGAAGGTCAGCGCCCGACGCACCGCGGTGTTGATGATGGACGGTCCGCCAGTGCCAACTGCAACGTTGTTCTGATCCGATCCAACGAAATTGCCGGATCCATTGGCGTTGAAATAAGCAGCGAGGCGTGGATCAGTGCGCGCCTTCAGAATCGACACAAGCGCATTGCCCGCGACCAGGTCTTGCCGCGACGTGAGGAACTCCGCCCAGATATTGCCGTCCTGGTCGAGAGTGCTGCCATGGAAGGAACGGAAATCGCCTGGCGCCTGCCCGTGCAGCGCCTGAGCGGTCGTCGTCGGCGCTTCGGCGATTCCAAGCTGCGCCGCCGCCAACGCCAGTGTGTAGGCCGCGTTTCCCTGACGCTCCACCAGATGCAGATAGAAACGCGCCTTGAGGGTGTTCGCCGCGGCGATCCAACGTGAAATCTGTAGCGCCCTGGTGCTGGTCGTAGCGCAGTAAATCAGGTCCGACGGGTCGCAGTTACCCGTCGTGGGAGCTGCCCTGAGAGCGGCAATTCCCTCGTCCAGCCGCTTTTGCACTTCTGAATAAATCGTCTGCTGAGCGTCCAGCTTCGGCGTCAGGATGGCCGAATTGAGCGCCTCGCTGTACGGAAGGTCTCCCCACACTGAAGTCGCCATTCCGAAGGCGTACCCTTCCCAAACCTTCGCGATGCCTTCGATCAGACTGTCGCCTGCTGCCTGCGCGGAAGTCTGGATGTTTCGCATACCGAGGAGCCCACCGCCGGTATAGAGCGAGCTCATGTGCGCGGGAATGTCGCTTTCCGTTGCACCGTACTGCGTGCCCCACGTGAGCTGCTGGTTGTTGCTGCCAATCAGTTGCTGCGTGTACATGCCCGCCGACCGCGCGAGCTGACCTTCGAGGCGTGTGAACATATTCGCCTGAACCGCAATCAGCTGCTGCAGCATGGTGCCCTGTGTTGCGTTATTCGGGTTCTCAGTCAAACCCGGTCCGGAGAGGAAATCGCTGCATCCCGCACCGACAAGCGCGAGCGAGAGCAGGATTCCTGCTTTCTTATATCTATTCATTCTCGATTCCTCGCGAATCTTAGCGGTGAAGTCCGACGGTGATTACGAATGCGCGCGCCAGCGGAGCGTTGAACCAGTCGATTCCGCGGTTTGCGTTTTGTGCGCCACCCAGATTGACCTCTGGATCGTACCCGCTGTATTTGGTCCACAGCTTGATGTTCCGACCTGAGAGCTTGAGGTCTAGCTGCTGCGTACCCGCAAGTCGTTGTACCCAATCGTTCTTGAACGAATAACCGATTGAGATCTCGCGGAGACGCGTGTTGGTGGCATCTTCGAGCCGGGTTGTAATCGGTCCGCCCGTCGCGGCTTGGCCATTCCCCAAGACTCCACCGCTAAACCAGCCTTCACCAATCACCACTCCAGTTCCCGCCCCTGGTCCAACAACCGGACCGTTGAGGACGTCACAGGTCTTGTTATAACAGACCATGTCCTTGCCAAAGGTACGCGTCTGGCCACGAATCTCCGTGTCCTTCCGCGTGCCGTACTGGTCCATCGACGAGCGAGTCATGTTCAGGACGTCACCGCCACTGCGATGCTCGAGGAAAGCACTCAGCTCGACACCTTTGATGGTGACGTAGCTCGAGAGGCCGCCCGTCCAATTCGGCCAGGGATTTCCGATCGCGCGCTCATTCGGATCGGTGATCGGGAAGCCGTTAGCGGCAATGTAAAGCGCGCCAGCCGGAGCGCCCGCGCAAGCGGCACCTACATCATTCGAGATGCCGGCAAACGATACAATCGTCAATCCGCGACCGCAGCGCGCGAAATCCGTGCTGCGCCACACGCCGAGCGGATATCCGATCTGCACGAACGTAGCCTGGCCTGAGAACGACGAACCGATGCCGGTCTGGCACCGCGGGACCTTCGCCTCGGGGCCGCAATTCTCGACCGTCGGCATTGGGATCAATCCCTGAAGTTGCGCGTCGATCGCACCGAGATTGGTTACAACGTTTCGGTTCCGTGCCCAGTTGGCACCGAACTCGACGGAGAAATCCTGCCGCTGGATTGGACGGAAATTCGTGGTGACCTCCCAACCTTTGTTGGTCAAAGCCCCAGCGTTGAGATTCACCGCGGTGTAGCCCGTCGACGGCGGAAGCGTGACGCCAAATACGACGTCGGACGACCGCGTGTTGTAGTGCGTGATCGAGAGATCCGAGCGGCCGTTGAGGAGGCTCAGGTCGATGCCTGATTCAAGCTCGCGAACGCGCTCTGGCGAGATGTTGGGATTGCCTCGCGTGCCGCCGGCGTATAGACCGCCGATGCCGTTCAGGGTCGGTGCCTGCAGTGACGCAGGGCTGAAATCCGCGAAAGCAGTGGTCGAGAAGATATCCTGCGTGGCGTAAAGTGGTGGCTGTTGACCACTCTCGCCGTATGCGAGGCGCGCTTTGCCGAAGGTCACGAACTTCTCCGGCAGGTGCATCGCCTTCGTGAAGCTCCACGCAGCACTCCATCCCGGATACCATGCGCGCTGGTGTCCGACCCCGAACGCCGAGTTCCCGTCGTTGCGGAGGCGGGCCTGCAGGAAGAGCTGATCGAACAGATCGGTGGTCGCCTGCCCGAAGTAACCTTCCAGACGACGACGGGTTTCGGCGTCGTTCGGAACCGTGCGTGTTACCGTGTTCGAAAGCTTGAATGGCTTTGGCGCAATCCACGTCTGGCCGGTGACATCTACCTGACGGAAGTACGTCTCATCCAGGTTCTGACCAAGGGTCAGCGTCGCGGCGACATGGGGATTCAACGTCCACGACCCAATCGCATTCAGGTTGTGGTCGATGATTCGATCGTAGAACTGCCAACGCTCCAACTGGCCACCGTTCAGACCGGAGCTCGATCTCGCGTATGCGTAGGTACGGTCGTCGCCGTTGTAGTCGGCGCCCAGCACGTGATTGAACTGCAGCCATTCGAGAGGATGCCAGTTCGTGGTGACGTTGCCATAAAACCGGCCGGTCTCGCCCGTAAGCTGATCTTCATTGAGCGCGTAGAATGGATTGTCGAACCCACGCGTGTTCGTGAAAGCCGTTGGTCCTGGATTCGGGAAACGCCACGACCTGTGAAGTCCGGTAACCGGATCGAGATACTGCAGCGCATTGAAATCGGGCGGCTGGCGGAGGGCGCTGATGCCAATTCCGTTGATGGAGTTACCGCGATCGATTCCGCCGCCTTTCGTCTGCACATACGAGCCGCTCGCACCAATCGTGAGTTTCTCGAGCAGCGCATGCGAGCCGTTGAAGCGGACGGTGTAGCGCTTCAGGTAATCATTGTTGCCGACGATGAAGCCGTTGTCGTCGAGCGAGCCGAGGGACAAGTAGAACGTCGTCCGCTCGTTGCCACCCGACATCGACAGTGTGTTGTCGGACGTATGACCTACCGAGAACATCTCCGCGCCATGGTCGTACACCGGAGTGCCCGCGGCGATTGCCGGACCCCACGAGAAGAACCCGGAGCTGATCGTGCAATTCACTGTCACGCAATTGGTCGAGACACCACCGGTGCCGACGCCGTACATCTGCTGCATCGGGAGCGTCTTGACCGGCTTCTCTCGCTGGAAGGTCGAGTGCAGGCCGTACTGGGTACGCCCGGCGCGTCCTTTCTTCGTCGTGATGAGAATTGCGCCCGCCGAGCCGGCTGAGGCTCCGTAGATCGAAGTGGCCGCGGCTCCTTTCAGGATCTCGATCGATTCGATGTCCTCTGGATTGATATCCGCCGCTCGATTCGGCGACGGCGCTCCTGACAGAACGGCCTGACCGCGCGTATTGTTGCTCGTCGGGACGCCGTCGATGATGATCTGCGGTTGGCTGGTGCCGAAGGTCTTGGGGCCGCGAATTTGAATCGCGGTCGAAGCGCCCGCATCGCCACTGCCTTGATTGGTGAGCACGTTGGGGACTTTACCCGCGAGTGCCTGCACCACGTTGGTCTCATTCGTCCGTTGTATCGTCTCTCCGCTTACTGTCGCGCGGGCGGTGCCCAGACGCTCGCCGATACTCTGCGTGCCGGCGCCGGTAACCACCACCTCTTCCAGTCGAAGCGGGTCGGTCCCGAGCTGAAAGTTTCGCTCGATAGCCGCTCCGGGAGTGAGCGTTATCACGGTCGACTGGGTGCGTCTGCCAATCATCCTCGCGCTCAGCGCAACCTGCTGTCCCTGCGCGCGTGCCGCCGGAATTACGACGCGGTAATTCCCGTTGTCATTGACGTACACCAGGATGTTGAGCGACGGCAGCGTGACGTTCGCTTGACGAAGCGGAGTTCCATCCTCCGCCGTGACCCGTCCGCTGATGATCACCGACTCCTGCGCCGATGCCCACGCTGGCACGAGTAGCAACGCCAATACAGCGAGCCATTGAATTACCCGCCTACTTACGTGTCTAGCCATTTGACCTCCAAGGTTTCGTACGACCTGCGACTGACTTTCGGTAACGAGGAGCTTGGGTGCCGCCATGAGCGCATCGTCGTGTGAATTGCCGTGCACTCTCCGTATACAGATTTCGATCAGGGATCCAGCCTCCTTTACAAA
Organism: Gemmatimonadaceae bacterium; assembly: GCA_036395075.1. Taxonomy (GTDB): domain Bacteria; phylum Gemmatimonadota; class Gemmatimonadetes; order Gemmatimonadales; family Gemmatimonadaceae; genus UBA4720. The sequence continues at coordinate 10,287 of DASWDV010000168.1, forward strand.
AAGTTCGGATCTTCGGGAGCATTGCTTTCCGAAGCGGGGGAAAAAGCAGAATCCGCCGGCCGTGGCCATCAGCGCGACGGAATTGGGTCAAATAGTTTTTTGGCCGACGGCAGTGCAAGGTGCAGGAGCCTCGCGAGGGACGGGTGTCGCCGCGCGCTTTTCCACCGCCAACAATACAGGCTGGACCGAACCCCGCAAGGGACAATTTTTTGGTCGAGGCGATCGCACCGGTGGGCGCGGCAGAGGCAGTTATCCGCGCGGTGAGCGGCACAACTCTCTCCCGACCTTGTTCCCTGTCCGCCGAAAACCATCGACGCAAGCCCGGCTTCGGCAAAAACGAAGCAGGTGTCGCGTCGACGCGACACCTGCTTTGACTGCTTCGAAGCGGACAGACGATGCCAGCTAATTACAGCCGTCCACCTTGTGGGTATCGAGGTGGAGAACGCAGGTATAATCGCCGAGCGAGATAGGCACGGCCGCGGTTCCATTGAACGTCACGACGACGCGCTTGTGGACCGTTGTGATCTCGACCTGTTTGCCAGTCGAGACCACCGCATAATCGACAACCCTGATTGCGGTACCAGAGAGCGGATAAGGGTGCGTCGCGCGCTCGTCGACAAAAGTCACTGCCTTGACTGTGTCCACCGAAAGCCCGGTGTATTTGCGCCTCGAAAGATCTTCCGTGTGAGAATTCGTGTCGGCACTGCTACCGAACCCATTCCAGATGCGATTGGGGCCGAGGAAGCCGCTCAGGGTCACATCGCGGAGTGAATGACTGACGCTTGTGTAGTTGTCTTTCGCTTCGCTGTCATCGGCTTTCAGGAGATAGTGGATCGACTCGGTTGTGCCTCTGACGAATTTCTCCATCGCGTTGCCAGCGACGTCGCGAAACTGATATGACTTCACGACCGACCGTCCTTCAGCCGATTTGACGCAGGTGTAGAGCAAAGCGTCGGCGTTGAAGCTGCACGACTCCGCGGTGGGCGCCGGTGTCGGTTTCGGTTCACTCGGCGGAGGACTGGAGGGTGCGTCGGCCCCCGAGACGCCGTCAAAAGCTGGCGCCAGCACGGTGAAGGATCCCACGGCGGACGCTTCGTTGGCGGTCAGGCTTTCCACACCGCTGGCGATTGCGTTTCCCGCCGCCACCGCAACGTCCGACTTCACCGCCGAACTGAGCGGGTCGCTGGAAGAATTGATTTGTGAAAGAGCGCCCGGTCCAGCCGGGTCGTCTCCGCTGCAGGCAACTGCCAGGATCAGCACGCCCGCGAAGGATATGAAACTAAGAGAACGGCTCGGCATAGGGACTCCACTGCTCGATTGACGGTTTGAACGACGTGGCGTGAGGTTCACGCCGGTCATCGCCAACAAGGCAGGCGAGAGGCCAAAGCTCAGCAGTAATCCTAACTAGCTGTCAAATAATGCCTTACTGCTCTCTGCACGGAGTGCTTCGCCGGTGACCACACCGGAATTCTGCGAGGCTTCTGGCAGAACGCGACGCCGGAGAGGGTCTACCGGAATCCGGTTTTCGCTGGCGGAGCCGGCTGCGGGGAGGATGCTGGCGCCTTTACGGGTGCAGCTTCGCTGCCGTTTTCTCTCGCGTTGTCGCGCGACTCGGGTTGCTGCATTAGCCCGCTGTTCGACACGAGCTGCGCTGCGAGGACCGTCTGAATCACGCTCGTGATGTTGCTGGTCGCCGACTGCGCTGCACCGCCAACGCCGGAGTCTCCGGAGATCGTCACTAGACGCGCTTTGGCGAGTGCGTCCGCTATCACCGGAGCGATGTCAGGAATCATTTCGATCTGCCTGTAGCGGAAGTAGCTCTCTCCGCCGGCTTTGATAGCCTCGTTGACCTTTTGAATGCTCTCGGCGTTTGCCTGCGCTACGGTCGTGATGCGAATCGCTTCGGCGCGCGCTCTTGCTTCCGCT
>DASWDV010000169.1:0-1823 GCA_036395075.1 Gemmatimonadaceae bacterium
GCACGTGAGGCGCTCGAAATCTCCACACGTCGCGAAGAAGGCAACTACTTCGACACGCCGCGTGGGACGCCTCGCGTTGGCTGTCGCCTCACCGCAAAGGCGTCGTTCAAGTCAGTTCCACACCAGGCGGGGCCTGTGGCCGCTATCGACACGGCCTTCGTTCGGCATCACTGGCGACACGACTTGCGGTACAGCGCCGACGGGCCCGACGGTTCGACTGTGGGGATGCGCTTGCGGGACATTCTCTGCAGCGTCGCGGGCCGCTGGAATGGAGGCGACGATGAGGATACGACATCCACAACCCCCGACGACGGATATGAAGCAATCATAGAATGCGCGCGGGATGTCCCATCGAACATCGATGCGGGTGTTCCTGATTCCATCTGGAGATTCGCAGCGAGCGCCGGCCTCGACAGCATTTACGCGATCTCGTTGAGCCTCCAATTCCCGCCTTACCTCGAAGGTGACTTCGACGGTGACGGCGTACGGGATGCCGCGGTTCTCATCGAGCATCGCGCCACCGGCAAACTGGGTGCCGCGATCGTGCATCGTGGCGCGCAGCGCGTCACCATCCTCGGGGCCGGCCAGCGTCTGGTGGGTCCCGACGATCTGGGCTGGGTCGATTCCTGGGACGTGTTCGGGAGGGATGCGACAATTCACCTCACCATTCACGATCGACCCAATAACAGACTTGTCACCGACGCCCTGTGGCTCGGGAAACGCGATTCGACCAGCGCCTTCTACACGTGGACCGGCAAAGGATTCGCGTATGAGGAGCACAAGGGCCGATAATCTCTCGCTCACGCGGCCGGCCGCCTACCATTCTTCATCTCCTGCTTTCACTGTTCTCATGCCTGATGAAGCACGCAGCGACGGGTCCGATCACGGTACGCCGGACCGTCAATCCGGCGCTCAAGCCAATACATCCGACCTCGGCACACAGCGCCAAATGCGCGAGCGTGTGATACAGCTCGTCTTCGGCGGCGAGCCGCCGCGCTTCAACGAATTTGTGCGCGTGCTAAGCGACGCAACACCCGCGGGCGTTGATGTGATCCTCCGCGGAAGCTCCGTAACCGGACACAAGTTTGGATCGGACGAGCCGTTCGACGCTGACGGGCCCGGAACGAGCGATCTCGACGTGACATTCGTGGGCGGTGACATGGTCACGCTGTTTCGTGAATTTCACATTCCGGGTATTCATTCGGCGCCACTCAGTAAAGAACATCCCTTCGCGTCGCCGGCACTCGGTCCGCTGCGAGAGCGTCTATCCGCGATGACTCACCGCGCCGTGAATCTCCAGGCGACAACGTCGCTGGTGCAGTATCTGCGCGATGTGGCAATGGATCAGCCTTATCTGGTGCTGCTCAAAAAGCCGAAGCCCGATGAGGCCGGGATCGCGAATACGTGATGGGATGCGTTAAACGGAACAGCACGATGGAAGCGTAGGTTTGCGTCTTCTCACCTACAACATTCGCGAGGGCGGAATTGGCCGGGCCGAAGAGATCGCCGAGGTGATCAAGGCTGCGAGCCCCGATGTCGTTGCGCTCCAGGAGGCGAGGGAGCCGGTGGTAGTGGAGCGCATCGCCAGCCTGGCCGGATTCCGCTTCTCCGGATCGCGACGATCACACTCGACCGGCTTCCTGAGCAATGTACCCGTGCTCGACTACGGGTGGCGTCATCCACCGCGAACCCGCCATGCACTGCTCGAGGTCTCGCTTGCTGACGGTTTCCCGCGCGTCTTCGTCTTGCACCTCCGCGCGTGGTTTTCCAGCTGGAGTGAGCGACAACGCGCGCGCGAGCTCCGAGGTCTGCTCGACGGAATA
>DASWDV010000170.1:0-5239 GCA_036395075.1 Gemmatimonadaceae bacterium
TAATCACCGACACGCCGGAGGGTGGATCGATCAAGCTTTCGCTGAGCCGCGATACGGTCGCCGAGTTGTCCAGGGCGGCCGTAGACCAGCTGTTTTCGTCAACCGGCGACCTCACGCTGGTTACAACACGGAAGCGAAGGAACGCGTAATACAGATGGAGGCCCGAACGTAACCCGGGCCAGACGTTCTAATCCAACAAGAATCTTTTAAACCATTTCGCCGTAGGGTGAGTCTAAGGAATTAGAGATCGGAAACTTCGACTGCAGGGATAAGTGCTACTGGTCGAGCTTGTAGGACGGGTGGGCCACCAGTAGCCAGCCCCGTACTCAATAAAAGGGTACGGGGTTTTCTATTCTGTCCTCCTCGATTGTCACTACTTTCACGGGTTTCGCGGTCGGGATAGGTTTGCCGTTCGCGACGAAACGGTCGCGCCTCTCCTTCAGTCGGAGCATTGATGGCGGACGTGTTCGGACCCATGCTGCTTGCCGGAAAGGCCGCGATCGTTACCGGTGGCGGAAGTGGAATCAACTTCGCGATCGCCCGGCGGTTCGCCGAGCACGGGGCTGCGGTCGCGCTGATCGGGCGCACGAAGGAGAAGCTGGATTCTGCGGCGGAAGCAATCCGGAAAATCGGTGGCGTCGCGTCCGGCCATCCCGCCGACGTGCGCAACTACGACGGTCTCGCTGCCGCGATCAACGCGGCTCGCGATGCGCACGGTGAGATCGACCTCGTCGTATGCGGGGCAGCCGGAAACTTTCCCGCGCCCGCGCTCGGAATGTCGGCGAATGGATTCAAGGCGGTTGTCGGCATCGATTTGTTGGGGACGTTCAACACCTGCCGCGCTGTCTTCGAGCACCTACGACGTCCTGGCGCATCGATCATCAACATCTCTGCGACTCAAGCTTTTGCTCCGATGCCGATGCAGGCTCACGTCTGTGCGGTGAAGGCGGGAGTGGACATGCTCACCAGGTGTCTGGCGATCGAATGGGGACCGGAAGGAGTGCGTGTCAATTCGATCGCGCCCGGCGCAGTCGACGACACCGAAGGAATGCGTCGCCTCGCGCCGACTCCGGAGATAAGGAAGAAAGTCACGCGAGCCATTCCATTGCAGCGGTTCGCGACGAAGGACGAAATTGCCGACCTCGCGCTCTTCCTGTGCAGCGGCGCTGCTCAATTCATCACTGGAGCGGTAGTGGTTTGCGACGGCGGGCAGTCGCTCGCCGGATTTGGCCTCGGCATGATGGCCGCGCTCGAGCCGCGTAAGTGAGCGAAATCCGCAGGCTCGCGATTTTTTGTGGATCGAATCCAGGCGCGCGGCCGCAGTACGTCGAGGCAACGCGCGCGCTTGGCAGGCTTCTATGCGAGCGCGGAATAGGAATCGTCTACGGTGGCTCGAGTGTGGGACTGATGGCGGCGCTCGCCGACGCAATGCTCGACGATCTCGGTGACGTCATCGGAGTGATTCCGCGCATGCTGGTCGACCGCGAGGTCGCGAACAGAACGCTCACCGACCTGCGGATCGTCGATTCCATGCACGCCCGCAAGGCGATGATGGCGGAGCTGGCCGACGGATTCATCGCGCTCCCGGGCGGGATCGGAACACTCGAGGAATTCTTCGAGATCTGGACGTGGGGTCAGCTCGGGATGCACGAGAAGCCGTGCGGGCTGCTCAACGTGGCGGGGTACTTCGATCCGCTACTCGCCTTCCTCGATCGAGCGGTCGAGGAAAAATTCGTCCGCGAAGTACATCGGGCGATGGTGATTGTCGAAAGCGATCCGCTTGCTCTCCTTTCGCGCTTCGAAGCCTACCAGCCACCGCGTGTGGTGAAATGGATCAACGCGGGGACGATCTAGCTCCAGGTGAGCTCGTCGATTGAGCGCGGCCAATCCTGCTTGAGCAAGCGGGAGAGGGCACGGTCGGCGAGTAGCTTCCCTTCGGTCTGACAGCGCGGACAGTAATTGGTCTCGTTGTCGGCGTAGCGGATACGCTGGACCGGCGTGCCGCATACCGGGCACGGCTTCCCGAACTTTCCATGCACGGCCATGTCGTCGCGAAATGCGGTCACCTTCGCCGGGAAATCGCCTTTCGATTCCTTGCGAAGACGTTCAGTCCAGTCGATGAGTGTTGCGCGGGTAACGTCGAACAGGCGAGTGATCTCTTCTTCGCTGAGACGTCGGGTGTGCTTGACGGGCGAGAGCTTCGCACGGTGAAGGATCTCGTCGGAATACGCGTTCCCGATGCCGCTGAACAAGCGTGGATCGGTGAGTGATCTCTTGAGCGTGTGATTCTCCAGAATCAGCCGCTCGGTGAATTGCGCCAAATTCGCGTCGAGCACCTCGAGACCGCCACGCTCGAATTGCTCCAGTGAGGCTTCACCGCGCACGAGCCAGAGGGACGCACGCCGTTTCGAGCCAGCCTCCGTAAGAATCAGCGTGCCGTTAGGGAAATCGAATGCCGCGAGCCCGATTTTCCCGGGCACCTTTCCGCCGGCCGGCACCCAGCGGAGACGGCCGGCGATCATCAGATGTATGACCAGGAAAAGATCGTCCTCCAACTCAAGGACGATTCGCTTACCCATTCTTCTCACGCCGCCGACGTACTTCCCATTCGCCGCGCTGATCGGCGGATCGACGGACCGAAGCAGAAATGGTTTCGCGATGCGCACGCGCTCCAGCGGTTGGCCGACAACACGCGCTTCGAGTGCTTCGATGTAGACGGTGATGTCGGGGAGCTCGGGCACGTTCAGCGGCGCCGGTCGCCCATCGCGCCCAGCAGGTAGCTCAAATTTGCCGTCCCATCCATGATCGGCTCGTTCGTCGAGTAGTCTCCGACGTCGTCATGGTAGACGATGAATCCCGTGTTGAACGGCTCATACTCGTCCACCTCATGGAGGCTAATGCCGAGCAGGTTCTTGTAGATCGACGAGTAGACGGGACCGTCGAGCAACGCTCCTGTCAGCTCGACGTGCATCTCCTTGGCGACGACCGAATGTGGATCGCGCGCGAATATGCCATCGTGGGGCAGACCAATCACCATCGAGACTCCCCATGGGTTCGCGCCGAACAGCCAGTCGAGCGCGGCCTGCTCATATTCGCGGAACTGGTTGTCGCCCGTCATGCGACGATAGAGGTAAGCCTCGGTCGCAAAGGATGTCATGAGGTTGTTGGAGCACCAGATGAACGGTATACCGATCCTGAATCCATTGTCCGCTCGAGCCGCGACCGCTGCGAGCCCCTTTCGGTAGTACCCGGTCAGGATTTTTTTATCGGCGGCACTGATTGCACTGCGCCAGATCTCATAGTGACCGTTGTTGTGCCACGGATACCACTCGTAGTGTTTCGCTGTATCTGCCCCCATCCAGGGAGTTACGGGCTCGCGTGATGCGTACTCGAGCGCCTCTCGCAGGTAGGTGCGCTCGCGAGTGAGCGAGTAGAGCTCCGCCGCAGCGAGCTCCATGTCGTCGACCCAGTTGTCTTCCTCGTAGTAGTACGGAGCGTGACCCGGCGCACCCTGACAGACGCCGGGGGACTTCCTGCCGATCGCGTATGCTGCGAGCGCTCGTTGACGCAGCTTGGTGGCGTAGGCTGGATCGCGCTTTCGGTAGATGGATGCGGCGAGAGCGAACGCCGACGCGTACTTCCCAGCAGTCGAAGCAAAGCCATTCGATCTGTTCTTGTACTTGAACAATCCCTGAGGCTTACCAGTACACGGGTAGACCGGCCGCTCTTTTCCTTTGCCCCAACCGTAATCCGCTGAATCGGTGGTCGGCAGATCCCAGTATGTGTGATCACGATCGTCGCCGAGCTGGTTGTACATCTCGGAATCGGACGGGAACATGCGCGCGAGCCACTCGAGACCGTGACGTGCTTCGTCGAGGATGTCAGGAACTCCGTTGCCCTCCGGAAGTCCGCGCGAGTCGAAATGATCGGCAAAAGAGGCCGGGTGGTCGCGATAAGCCATCAGCATCACGAACGTCGCATTGGCCGACGTCATTACGTACTGGAGGTAGTCGGACGCGTCCGCCCATCCTCCAGTTACGGGGACGAATTTGCCGGCACGTACAGGGTCATCGACGACGATGCCATCGCGGCTGTGGACTACCGTTTTGAAAAGCGGGTTGAACCCCGAGCGTTGCTCCCTCATGTAGTACAGCAGTGTGTCGGCCGCCGCTGCGTAGGCATTGTCGCGAATCCGCACTGTTGGTGAATTGACGCCACCGGCTGAAATGCGGTACTCACCAGGTTTGCTGATCGACGAAAAGTCGAGCCTATAGTTGGTCGCGCATGGGCCAAAAGGTTTTGTCGCAACTGCGGATCTCTGTAGCAGCTTTTTCCCGGACTGGTCGGTGACGGCGAAGTCCCGCAGCTCCGTCTCCCCCAGTGAGCAGAAGACAGCCACCTTGGGCGCGTCGGGAAGGTATCCGAGCTGATTGATGCGAATCGCCGCGGAGGGTGGCGACGCGGCCGCAACCTGCAGGATCAGAAACTCGAGTACGCGCATTGGAGTGCGAAAGTAAACGCGACTGAACCCTCTCCGACTGAAACCTGTCCGCTAATCACGGCGGCACGCACGTTTGAAATATTGTCTCGCCTCATCGCGGTGCCGCGCCGAGATATAGCTCTCGCCCAGCCGCACTGCTCCTTCGAGCGCCAGATCGCTCAGATCCGCCGCCAGCGAACACAGCTCCGGATCGTCGAGCCCCGCTTTGCTCGCGCGCTCGAGAAGATCGGAGTCAGGTGCTCCGATCAGTTCCGCCGCGGCAGCTGCACTTTCATTGTCGTAAACCAGACCCGCGACGAATACCACCGGTGCGGCGAGGAATTCAGGCTCGATCGTGTCCGCCGACCGCAGCTCGAAATATTCCTTGGGGCGCACTTCTGGAAAAAGCGTCGAAAGGTGGAACAGCCAATCATCAGCGGTAACCGCCGGATCGCGCATCCAATCTCGAAACGTCCGGTATGGCCCGGCTCCCTCACCGCTTCGCATCGCTATCGCATCGAGGGCGAACTCGAAATATCGTTCGACGAATCTGCGCTCGTCGTAGACGATTCCAGTGCGGGAATTATCCAGCGAGCGCCACAGCTGACCGCGGTAGCTGGCGGCGTCGGTCGACGAGCCCGCGTAATCGCGCGAATTGGCGAAGAGCGCGACGACGACAGGTGCCAGCTCGTTGAGCAGTCGCCACCTGGATTTCGGATCTTCTCCTCGCTCCACATTTATCTGGAGAGCGGCAGTCTG
>DASWDV010000171.1:0-2061 GCA_036395075.1 Gemmatimonadaceae bacterium
CATGGTGAGAGTTGCGAGTACGAGTATGCCGGGGATCAGATCGAAAGTGAGACCGGCATAGAACACGGCGCCGACGATTCCGCCGAAAACGAGGAACGCCCCGCTAATCATCGAGACCGAAAGCAGCCGTTGTTCTTTGGCCACGCGAGCGTAATCCATCAGAGGTGCGCTCCGTCCGAGATCGGCCCGGAGGAACTAGAGCCAATTTCCTGCCTCCGACGCAGCCGACCGACGAACCGACGTGCGCGCTCGCGCACGTTACGTGGCAGCAGCAACATCGCCAGCGAGTTCGCCCAGGGATGGCTGAATGGGGCAAGCCGGGCGGAGTGGAATAACTCGGCAAGGAACTGCCGATAGCTCCCTTCCTCGTAATACATGTACGCGGCGAAGAAATGCAGGTTGGAGCGGACGCGTTTCTCCTCTGTCTTCATAATGTCTCGTAGAATAGGCTCGTTGCCGAATTGCTCGATCACGGTGCCATAAAGGCGCTTGAAGTCGGCGACTGTCCGTGTGCGCGTTCCGCTGCCCGGCAACACATGATAATCCACCAGAACTTCCGGACTCACCACGATCTTGCATACTGTGGAGAGACGAACCCATACCTCCCAATCTTCGACTGGGAAGAGCTCGGGCTTGAACAGCGTTGAAAGGCGTTCGATGTGCGCCCGCCTGACGATCGCGGAGCTCGTGACGATGTAATTCCTCGCCAGCATCTCGCGGGTGATGTAGCCGCTGATCGAGGGGTTGTATACTCTGAGAACGGCCCCGCCAGCGTCAATCCACTGCGAAGCGGCTCCGCACAAACCGACTTCCGGATCGCGAAAAGCGTCGAGCTGCTTCTCCAGCTTGTCCGGATGCCAGGCGTCATCGGCATCGAGATAGGCAATGAGGTCGGTGCGAGCCGCACGCGTTCCCGCTGATCTCGCTGCGCCGGCACCGGCGTTGTGCTGACGAATGACCGTAATCCGCGAGCCATACCTCTCCAGTAGCGCCGGTGTCTCGTCATTCGAACCGTCGTCTACGACGATTACACTTACCGGTACCGTCTGGCGAAGGACGCTGTCGATGGCGCGCGACAAAGTGCGCGCGCTGTTATAGGTCGGAATCACCGCGGAAACTGTCAGCATCCGGTAACGCTACCACCAAGGCTCACACGACAAACTCCGATCCGGTAAGGATCCCATCGCATATCACGTCCAGCGTTCGGTTCTTTCCGACATCCAAATCGTCCAGCGCCGAGTAGGCGAGTCGCCCCTGCGCATACACCGGCTCGTTCACCACGCTGGCAGAAAAGGTACGCCGGAGGAAGAAAAGGTGCGCGTACTTCTGGGCGAGGTCGGATGATTCACCGTTTACGGAAATGGTGCCATCCAGCAGATTGTTCACGATCCGATCGAAATCACTGACCGAGACTGGATCGAACGTGAAGCCCTTGCCACGATAATGCGCATCACCCGCGACAACGAGCGGTACGTTGTGCAGCGCCAGCTCCAACCCTGCCGTTGTCGCGTAAACGAGGCCGACGCTGGCGAGACGCATTAACGCATAAGAATCGACGGGCTGCGCAGGCGGAACGACCCGGATGTTCTTGGGAAGCCGAGGATATCTCGAGGTAATCCACTCGGCGACCCGGTCATAGGACTCCCGGCCTTCCAGCTGCGTCTCCGCCGGATGCACACGAATTACCAAAGTCCAATCGGGACGTGCCTTGAACAGGTCAATAGCTCGCTCGAGCCAGGCGAACATGTCGGGAAAAATTACGTCCCGATCCTGCATCGCCGTATCCCAGATGACGTTGGTGTATAGCACCGCGACCTTACCTGGGTCGGTAATCTCGAGCTCCTCAGCGATCGGCAAACGCGCGGTCTGACCGGGCTCCCAGTATGTCTCGATCACTCTTTCGCCACGTGCGCGGCGGCCGACCAGCTGCGTAACGGCTTCCCTTTCCTCCGGTAGAAGCGATTGCGTCGATGCTTCGCTCCACGCATCGGCGATGTCGTATTTTGGCGCCGCACGTTCGTGCGACAGAAAGACGCTTCCCGCATCGCGTCCCCGCTCGAA
>DASWDV010000172.1:0-15618 GCA_036395075.1 Gemmatimonadaceae bacterium
GAGCTCGGGCTCGTCAGTGACGAAGTCGTTCACGCCGACGATGACGCGACGGTGTTGCTCGATCTCCCACTGTTGCCTGGCCGCCGATTCGTTGATCCGTCGCTGAAGCCAGCCCGTCTCGAGGCCACGCACCACGCCACCGACTTCTGCGATCTGCTCAAACAGCATTTCCGCCTCGCGCTCCAGCTCAGTGGTTAGCGTCTCCACATAGTAGGAGCCGCCGAGCGGATCGATGACGTTCGGGATGCCGGTCTCGTAAGCGAGAATCTGCTGCGTGCGAAGGGCAACCTGGACTGACTCCTCCGTCGGCAGCGCGAGCGTCTCGTCCATCGAGTTGGTGTGCAGTGACTGGGTGCCACCGAGAGCCGCCGCCATCGCCTGGTACGCGACGCGTATGACGTTGTTCATCGGCTGTTGGGCGGTCAGCGTGACACCGGCTGTTTGCGAGTGGAACCGCATCATGAGCGAGCGGGGATCTTTCGCGCCGTAACGATCCCTCATGTGGCGTGCCCATATCCGACGTGCCGCGCGCAGCTTTGCGATCTCCTCGAAAAAATCGTTGTGGATGTCCCAGAAAAACGAAAGACGCGGCGCAAAGGTATCGACGTTCAGGCCGCGGGCGATTCCCCGCTCAACGTAGGTGAAGCCGTCGGCCAGCGTGAAGGCGAGCTCCTGCGCGGCTGTCGCGCCAGCTTCCCTGATGTGATAGCCCGAGATGGAGATCGTATTCCACTGCGGCGCATGCTCGGCGGACCACTCGAAGCAGTCGACAATGAGTCTGAGCGCTGGCTCGATGGGGTACACCCACGCGTGCTGCGCCATGTACTCCTTCAAAATGTCGTTTTGTATGGTTCCACGAAGCTTCCTCGAGTCGATCCCCTGCTTCTCCGCAGCGGCGATGTAGAAGCAGTAAAGGATCACCGCCGGTCCGTTGATCGTCATCGACGTCGAGACCTGATCGAGTGGGATGCCGTCGAAGAGCGTCTCCATGTCGGCGAGGCTCGAGATCGCCACACCGCACTTTCCCACCTCGCCTTCCGATCTCGGGTGATCCGAGTCGTAACCCATCAGCGTCGGGAAATCGAACGCGACTGAGAGACCCGTCTGGCCGTGCGCGAGGAGGAACTTGTAGCGCTCATTCGTATCGCGTGCGCTGCCGAAGCCGGCGAATTGACGCATCGTCCACAGGCGACCGCGGTATCCCGTCGGATGAACGCCTCGCGTGTACGGGTAAAACCCGGGCATTCCCAATGCTTCGGCACTGGTTTCGGCCGCGTCGAGCGGCGTGTAGATCGGCTGGACCTCCTTCTCCGAATTGGAGAACCCGATGTCGCGGAGCTCGCCCTTCTCGTATCGCTTCCGCCACTCGGCGACCTCTTTACGCAGAAGTCGCAGCTCGGCGCTCTGCTCTTCGATGGTGGCGATCAATTCGCTGTCAGCAGCGCCGCTGGAGCTGGGACTTTTCAGCTTCGTCATTTCTTGTCTTCTCCACGTACGAGGCCAGCGCTCTGACGCAACAACTGGTCGGCGACGGCGAACGGTGTCGCGCGTCCCTCTTCCACCGATGGCAGCTGCTGCTCGAGCCAGCTCATCGTGCCTGTGTCCCTCCACAGGCGGCCGCGGACCTTTTGCTCGACGACATCCATCACGCGCTCTCGCATTCTCTCGCGTCTGCGCGCGCGAAGCTTTCCGCTCCCTTCAAGATAAGCGAAGTGACGTTCGATCGCCGCTACGATCCCGGCGATTCCTTCTTCTTTCGTCGCAATGGCGCTCAATACCGGCGGCATCCACTCGAGCGAGTTGGGGGCCGCGGCGGCCTCGCGGGCTGCCCGCGCTGGATTTACTCGCTTGAGATCAACGCCGTGGTGCGCTGGAACGTTCCCAAACGAGACGCCCTTCCGCAGGCCCAGCATCAGCTCCACGTCGTTGCGCAAACGGTCAGCGCCCGGCCGGTCCGCTTTGTTGACGACAAAAATATCGGCGACCTCCATCACCCCGGCCTTCAGCGTCTGAATCGAGTCGCCCGACTCCGGAACGAGAATGAGGAGCGTGGTGTCGGCAGTTCGCGCGACATCGAGCTCGGATTGGCCGACACCGACCGTCTCGATCAGCAACCGGTCGAATCCGAAGGCGTCGAGGACGTCCGCGACCTCGCGTGTTGCCGCTGCCAACCCTCCGAGCGAGCCACGAGTCGCCATCGACCGGATGAACACGCCGGGGTCGAGTGCAACGCTCTCCATGCGCACGCGATCCCCAAGCAGCGCTCCTCCCGTAAACGGTGAGGTCGGATCGACGGCGATGACTCCGACAGTTTGTCCGGACTCGCGAAGAGTTTTTACGAGCAGCGCAGCGATGGTGCTCTTTCCGGCGCCCGGAGGTCCGGTGAGGCCAATGCGACGTGCGCGTCCGGTGCGCGGGTGCAACGAACCGAGTATCTCCTCGAATCCGTCGCGGTGATTCTCGACGATGCTGACGACGCGCGCGAGAGCGGCAAGCTTGCCCTCGTTGAAGTCGTTGATCAATCGATCAGAGGACGCGCGCAAGTATCCTCTCTTGTCGCCGCCACATCGGCGACTGCATCCGACTCATGCCGCCCGGATGGTCGTGACCCAGGACGTGGAGCGTCCCGTGCACGACGAGCCGCAGCAGCTCTTCGCCCGCTGCAACGCCTTGCACGCGCGCATTCTCGCGCGCGATATCCGCACAGATGTAAATGTCGCCAACCACGCCGCCTCGCCTTCCTGCCCGCCCGAGGCCGAACGAGATCACGTCGGTCGGTCCGTGATGCCGAAGATAGCGATAATTCAGCTGCGACATCGTTGCCCGTCCGACGAACGTAATCGAGAGCATCGCGTTTCTCACGCGGTCAGCCCTCAGGGCCGCCGCCGCCGCGTCCCTGACGCGCGAGCGTGAGACGCCCAGTCGCCTGACGCTCGATGAAATCGCTATCGCGAGCTCGCGTGGAGGAGCCCTCACCTACAGCACCGCGCGCACCTGGCACAGCGCGGCTCGCTCAGGCGCCCGAATCCTCTGCGTACGCCTTGATGATCTCGCGCACCAACCGGTGTCGGACGACGTCGGCGTCAGTCAAATAGTAAAATCCAATGCCGTCGATTCCCGGCAGGATGCGCTCGATCTGCACAAGTCCCGACTCTTCCCGCTTCGGCAGGTCGATCTGGGTCTTGTCGCCGGTGATCACGGCCTTCGAGTTAACGCCGAGTCGGGTGAGGAACATCTTCATCTGTGCGGTGGTCGCGTTCTGCGCCTCGTCGAGGATGACGAACGCGTCGGCGAGCGTACGGCCGCGCATGTAGGCGAGCGGCGCTATTTCGATCGTTCGCGTCTCGAGCGATTTCTGTACACGCTCGTGGGGCATCATGTCCTCGAGCGCATCGTACAGCGGACGCAAGTACGGGTCGACTTTCGCCTGCATGTCGCCGGGAAGGAAACCGAGACTTTCGCCGGCCTCGACTGCTGGACGCGCGAGCACGATCCGGCGGACCCGCTTGCGGGCGAGCGCATCGACCGCTGCAGCGACAGCGAGATAAGTCTTGCCCGTTCCGGCTGGCCCGATCCCAACAACGATGTCGTTTTCCGCCATCAGCTTCATGTACTCGGCCTGACCGGCCGTCTTTGCCTGAATGATCTTTCGGACGCCGGGCAGCACGATACGAGTCTCGCTGTCGACGCCATTGCCATTGCCGTCGCGCGGCGCTTCTATGCTCATGCGAAGAACGTCGTCGGCGGTGAGCGGCATCTGCTGCTTGGCGGTGTCGATCATTCGCTGCGCGATCGGAACTGCTCGCTGCACTGCTTCCGCGTTTCCGCTGATCGCCAGGGTGTCGCCGCGGAGAGCGATCTTGGCTCCTGTTTGACGCGCGAGCTCGACGAGGTTCTCGTCGTTGACTCCGGCCAGCGTCAACATGTCCGCGCCTTCTGTCGAGAGGCGCTGTATCGTTGTCTCTTCGCTCACGTCAGCTCGTCATTTTCTGAAGATGGAGTTCCCTCAGGTCCTCGGGTGGCACGGCTGAAGGCGCGTCCTCGAACAACGCCCTTGCCGCGGTAGTTTTCGGAAAAGCAATTACATCGCGCAGAGAAGACGCGCCAGCCAGCACCATCGCAAGCCGATCGAAGCCGAGCGCGATCCCTCCGTGCGGAGGAGCGCCGGCCCTCAGGGCATCGAGAAGGAACCCGAAGCGACTTTGTGCTGTCTTTGCATCGACGCCAATCAACGAGAGAACTTTCCGCTGCATGGCGGGATCATTGATGCGAATGCTGCCGCCACCGAGCTCGAGCCCGTTGAGGACGACGTCATAAGCCAATGCGCGAACCTTCTCGGGAGCCGATTCCATCAGCGCCAGGTCTTCCGGATTTGGCGCTGTGAAGGGATGGTGGACAGAGCTCAGCGCCCCGTTCTGCTCGCGAGCGAACATCGGAAAATCGGTTACCCAGAGAAAAGAGCGTTGCCCCTCTGAAACAAGAGACATGCGCTGTGCGGCATCCTGCCGCACACGGTCGAGAGCTGGATTGCTGATGCTGTCACCGCCCGCGACGAGCAGGCACAGCTCGCCTTCGCCAATCGCCAGACGCTCTGCGCCGGCCCCGGTCAGAAACTTTGCGGCAGGTCCTTCGACGCCCGCTGCGCCACGCTTGAGACGGATCAACCCGCCGGCGCCCGCAGATTTTGCGATGGCTTCGAGATCGTCAACCTGCTTACGCGACAGGGCGGCACCGCCCGGTATCTTGAGGCCGCGAACACGACCGCCTGCAGCTAGGGCAGCGTTCGTAACGGCGAAATCCGATCCGCGAAATGCCTCGCTCGCGTCGAACAGCTCCAACCCATAACGGGTGTCGGGCCGGTCGGATCCAAAGCGCTCCATCGCGTCGGCGTAGCGCAAGCGCTCGAACGACGGTGGAACGTCGACGCCTATCTCCGCAAATAATACTGCCAACAATCCTTCGGTCAGCGCGATGATGTCTTCCGGCTCGATGAAGGAGGCTTCGATGTCGATCTGGGTGAATTCCGGTTGGCGGTCGGCGCGCAGGTCCTCGTCGCGAAAGCAGCGCGCGATCTGGAAGTACCGGTCAAAGCCCGCGATCATGAGCAGCTGCTTGTACAGTTGCGGGGACTGCGGCAGCGCGTAACACTCGCCCGGATGTACCCTGCTCGGCACCAGATAATCGCGCGCGCCTTCCGGCGTTGGCTTCGTGAGTATCGGCGTCTCGATCTCCAGAAAACCGTGCTCATCCAGGAAACGACGCGTCGCCTGCTGCAGACGGTGCCGGAGAATGAGATTCTTCTGCAGCTCTGAGCGCCGCAAGTCGAGATTCCGGTGCTTCAGCCTCAGCTCTTCGGCGGGCAGCTTCTCGCCTTTTCCCCGCGCAACTGGAATAGCCGGAGTCTCTGCCGGTCCGACGATATTAAAACTGCGCGCCCTGACTTCGATTTCGCCCGTCTCCATTTCCGAGTTGCGCATTTCGACGGGACGAGCCGCGACCTCTCCTTCGACCGTGACTACCGTCTCGAGGCCAAGTTTGCCGGCGCGCTCTATGACATCTGTTGGCGTCCATTTGGGATCGAAGGAGACCTGGACCAGTCCGGCCCGGTCGCGGAGATCCAGAAAAACGATGCCGCCGAGGTTTCGCGTGCGGTGTACCCAGCCGCCGAGTCTGACTTTGGCGCCGGCGTGGGATGCTCGGAGCTCACCACCCAGATGAGAGCGCTTGGCTGTCGCGAAGCGGGATGTAGGAGGCGTGGAGGTCAGCGCCGGGCCGTATGGGTCGAATAAGGCATCGAGAGGGGTTAAATTTAGTAGTTGCATAGACTTGGTGGAAGCTCCGTGCGCCACGCTGCGCTCGGCGTGCTCCGCACGGCTGGATAGCTTTTCCCGCATACGGCCAATGAGACAAAATCTGCTCAACATGGTCCCGTCGGACGCCGAGGAGGTGCTCCGCGTCTTCGCCGTCGAGCACGGCGAAAAGCAGTTTCGCGGGACGCAAGTAGCCCGGCACCTGTGGCAGAGCCCCGTCGAGAGCTTCGCCGCGATGACGGACCTTCCCGTCGCTTTCAGAGCTTTGCTCGACGAGCACTTCTCCATGCCGCGGCTCGCTCTCGCAATGCGTCAGACCTCGAGCGACGGGACAGAGAAGTTTTTATTTCGGCTCGAGGACGGTGAGTTCATCGAGACGGTTGCGATTCCCGAGGGATCGCGGCTGACTCTCTGCATCTCGTCGCAGGCGGGATGTGCGTTGCAGTGCGCGTTTTGCGCGACCGGAGCGATGGGGTTCACGCGCAACCTGCAGATGTTCGAGATCGCCGGACAAGTACGGGAGATGCGATTGCTGTCTCCTCCGACGGAGGTGACGAACATCGTCTTCATGGGAATGGGTGAGCCGCTCATGAACTGGAAGGCCGTCGATCCGACACTCACTGTGCTCAATTCACCGTCCGGTCTCGGAATCGGCGCGCGTCACATCACTGTGTCGACGGTTGGCGTTCTTCCCGGCATCGTTGCGCTCGGAGAAAGGCCCGAACAGTTCCGTCTGGCGATCTCGATCCACGCACCCAACGACGAGCTGCGCCAGTCGTTGATGCCCATCAACACCAAGTATCCGCTCGCGAGCGTCATCGACGCGGCCAAGGTCTTCGACCGACGCGTCACGTTCGAATACGTGATGCTCGGCGGAATCAACGATGGAGCAGAGCAAGCGATTGAGCTCGCCGATCTCGCCAAGGAGTGCCGCGCTTTCGTGAACCTCATTCCGCTCCACCCGGGAGGCGCCGGAGATTTCACCGCGAGCTCTCCGCAACAGATCCATTGGTTCGCGCGACGACTCAGAGCGCAAGGCGTCGAGGTTGCCATTCGTAAGAGTCGCGGGATGGACATTGCTGCCGCTTGCGGCCAGTTACGGGTGGAAAGGCAGCGGCGGCGGACGCCAGTTGGCGCCGATGAGGACGGTCACGTCCAGGTAGCGTGAGCTGTCGGGACGGCTCGCCACCGGAGCATTCATTGCCCGGGCGACAAGACGCGCCCATTCGGGATGCGAGGAGCGATCGTAGACGACCGTCGTAGTGCGTTGTTCGGTGACGTTGCCCGAGCCAACGACGTCGAAGCCGCGGTCACGCAGATACAGTGTTGCCTTGCGCGCGAGACCCTTTGTCTTCGTCGCGTTGAGAACTTCGACTTTTATCCGCGTCCCTTCGGGTGCGCGTGCGTCATCGGGAGCGTAGCTCCCGCTCGACGTCGTCCTCAGCCCCCACAGCTGCCAGGCTATCCAGCCGATCCCGCACACAATCAGAAATGCCACGACGATTCTGCCGTAGCGGCGGCGCGGGCCGTTCACCGCAGACTGTTCCAGAGCTCGACGGTCTCGGGAAAAATGTGATTGCCTTCGCGGACTGACCATTCCAGGCGAAAGCGCACGACCTGTCGAAAGACACCGTCGAAATTGTGCGGCACCTGACTCGCCAGAAACCCGCGATCCTCGGCGAGAAATTTTCGGCCGGGCTCGAGATAATCCGCCATGTAGAGCGCACGCCCGGTGCGATCCCACCGCGCATGTCCAACGGTGTGGTAGCGAATCGCCTCGAGCAGGTTCTGTCGCCGTTCTCCTTCGCGCTCCAGGCGGATAGCTACCGCGGGCCCATGCAGCAATCCGTCCGGGGACGTCCGGTCCCCAGTGAGGTCGCGCAGCTCCGGGACCGGCGCGTCGCGAAGCGCATCGTGCCACGTACCGGCGTCGATCCACGCATTCGCCTCGTCGGCGGCGAGCCGCATCGCCGCGCCCCACGCGCGCAACAACGAGGTGACGCGCTGGATGTGGGCGACTCGCCTCTCGGTGACCTGTGCCCAGGTGGGCAACCCCGACGCCTGCAGCTGCACCATTAAAAGATGATGTTGTCGATCAATCTGGTTTCGCCGACGCGAACGGCACCGATCGCTGCATCGCCGTGCCGTACCGCGTTCACCCGCTGGAACGTGTCTGCGTTCACCACCGCCAGATAGCGAGGGGTAAGTCCTGGGACTCGTTCGAGCATGCGCCACCCAATAGCCTCCAGCGCGCTGGCTCTGCGCTCTCCTCTGGCGAACGCGTCACGCATCGCGAATAGCGCCTTGGATAAGGTGAGGCCGAGCTCGCGGTCCCGCGGCGAGAGGTAGCGGTTCCGGCTCGACATCGCCAAACCGTCCGGCTCCCGCACGACCGGAGCAACGAGGATCCCGACCGGAAAATTGAGATCGCGAATCATCGCTTTTACGACAGCGACCTGCTGGAGATCTTTCTGGCCGAAGACGGCGACGTCGGGCATCACGATGTGAAAAAGCTTGGCGACGACCGTGAGGACACCCTCGAAGTGATGCGGACGGACCGACCCCTCCCACTCCTTTCCGATACTCCCCGGATGAACCATGATGACCGGCGCGTGCTCCGGATACATCTCCTCGGCCCGCGGGGTGAAGAGGAAATCGACGCCGCGGTCGGAGGCAAGTCGAGAGTCCTCGTCGAGCGTCCGCGGATAGCGCGCAAAATCCTCACTCGGTCCGAACTGGAGCGAATTCACGAAGACGCTCATCACGACTATATCCGCGACGCGTCTTGCTTCATCCACGAGCGTCAGATGTCCCTCGTGCAACGCGCCCATGGTCGGAACGAAGGCGATACTCTGGTCCTTCGCGCGAGCATCCGCAATCACGAGACGCATTTCGGATATCGTCTCTACGAACTTCATTTTAGAAGCTGTGCTCAGCATCCGGATAATCGCCGCTTCGAACGTCGCGCGCCCAGGCGCCAATCGCGGACCGAACTTCCTGCGCCATCTCCGCGTACTTTTTGAGAAATTTGGGTTCGAACGTGTCGTTCAGGCCGAGCACATCGGGCAGCACGAGAACCTGCCCGTCGCACTTGGCGCCAGCGCCGATTCCAATCGTCGGTATCGCGACGGCCGCGGTGATTCGCTCCGATACTGCCGCCGGAACGAGCTCCAGCACGATCGCGAACGCTCCCGCGGCCTCCAGTCCTTTCGCCTCGCCGATGAGACGCTCGGCGCCCTCCGTCTCGCGGCCCTGAACGCGTGCTCCTCCGATCGTGTTGACTGACTGTGGCGTAAACCCGATGTGCGCCATCACCGGAATTCCGGTCCGCACCAGGGCGTGAACCGTTTCGAGCATCTCCGGACTTCCGCCCTCGACTTTCACGGCGCCGACGCCGGTCTCCTGGATCGCGCGACCGCAATTCAGCACGGCACTCTCGATGCTCGCCTGGTAGGAGAGAAATGGCATGTCGATGATGAGGAGCGCTCGTTTTGCCCCACGACGCACCGCCGATGCGTGATAGATCATGTGGTCGAGCGTGACGGGAAGCGTCGATGGATAGCCCATCACAGCGGTGCCGACCGAATCACCCACAAGGATCGCGTCGACCCCTGACTCATCGACGAGCCGTGCGAAGAGTGCGTCGTAAGCGGTCATGACCACCAGCTTCTCGCCCTTTCGCTTGCGCTCCGCGAAATCGCGCGCAGTGATCGGACGCTGTTCCGCGGTCGCCTTAGCCAACGTTGATGCCCCGCAGGGTTGCGAGCTCTCGCAGCCAGAAGTCGCGATTCGGCAGCTCCGGATGCGGCACCGTCAGACCGGGCTCGGCCATACTCTGCTTTTCGAACAGCACGATATCCAGATCCAGCGTGCGCGGACCCCATCGCGCCGTGCGCACGCGTCCCGCCTCGACTTCAATTCGCTTCAGCTCCGCCAGCATGTCTTGCGGCGAGAGCTCCGTTTCGACGGCGATCATCTGATTGAGAAATGGGCCCTGAGTGACCGGTCCGAGCGGCGCGGTCTCTTCGGCATCGGTTTGAGCAAGCACTCGCGTTTTCGGCAGTGCCGAGATGCCGCGTCGCGCCATCGCCAAAAATACTTCACGCTGGCCGAGGTTGGAGCCGATCGCTATGTAGGCGACATCCTTCACGCACGATCTCGCTCGAGAGCGACCTCTGCGTACGCGAGTGGCCCGGGAAGAGCGACGTTCGGCTTACGGACAGCGATCCGGACTCGCTCGACGAGGGGAAGCTCGAGCGCCCGTTGGGCGATCCGCTCGCCGACTTCCTCGAGAAAGCTGGTGTGGCCGCCAGTTACTACCTCCGCAACGAGTTCGTAGACGCGACGATAGTCCACGATGTCCCTGGCGGTGGGACGCTTGCCAGTGCGGCGTACCCAGAGCGATGCGTCGACCTCGATCGATTGAGCGATCTCCGCCTCGTGAGGCAATACTCCAATGCGCGCATGAAAGCGCATCGCTTTGAGCGTCACGACATCGCTATCGCTCGCGGGACTGCTACTCATCAAGAGCCTCTCGCAGACTGCGCGTAAGTTTGAGCACTTCGTCCGGACCATTGCCTGCCGCTCTTACCAGCGCGCTTCCGACCACCACCCCGTCGGCAAGCTTCCCAACCGAGCGCGCTTGTGCCGGAGTCGAGATGCCAAAGCCGACGCAAATCGGAAGCGTCGTGGTCGAGCGCAGACGTTGAATCGTTTCTGGCAAAGACGTCGCCGTCGTTTCCTGAACGCCAGTGACTCCAAGGCGACTGATAAGATAAACGAATCCACTTCCGTGACGCGCGATCTCCGCCATTCTTTCACGCGGCGTCGTCGGCGCCACGAGGCGGATGAAGGCGAGGGGACTCTCGCCCAGCCATTCCTCGCGTGCGGGATCGGCGCCGACCGGAATATCGGTAACGAGAATTCCGCTCGCACCGGCGTCCGCGGCTCTCGTCAACGCGTCTGGTCCCGCTGCGAGAATCGGGTTGAGGTAACTGAACAGAACGACCGGGACTTGAACCTTCGCACGTTCGATCAGCGCGAGAACGCCGTCGTACGACATCCCATTTTCGAGCGCAACCTGCGAGCTGGCCTGGATGATGGGCCCATCAGCAATCGGATCAGAGAACGGAACGCCCAGCTCGATAATGTCGGCGCCACCTTGTTCGAGCGCGCGCAACGTATCGACCGATCGGCCGACGTCTGGATGGCCGGCCGTCACATAGCAGACGAGGGCGCGGCTGGAGTTCTCCCGCAGCGCATCAAAGCGCCGCGTGATGGAGTTAGATGAGGTAATCGCCGGGGGTGATACCATAGCGCTCGGGGTCCGCCGTCTTGATGATTGTCCGGGCATATTGTCCTCCTGCCTCGGGGACGGCTAGGTCCACCTGTAGCGGCGGACTGATGGTGTTTCCCTGCGCGTCGCTGATGATCTTGACTATTGGCCTCGACAGCGACTCTGGATTCGGGTTGGCGGCGGACACGACAGCCAGCTCGAACGTGTCGAGCACGACCAGCGTTCCGACGGGATAAATGCCGAGGAGGTTGATGAACGCCTTCACCAGCACCTGGTCCAATCCGCGTCGCGGATTGTCACGCATCTCCTCGAGTACGTCAGAGGGAGCCAGGGCGACGGTTTTGTAAACACGTCTCGACGTCGCCGCGTCGTAACCGTCGGCGATCGAAACGATCTTGCTGAGGAGACTCACTTCACGCGGACGAATGGCCTTCGGATAGCCGGTGAGATCGATCTTCATGTGATGCTCGTGGCATACCGTCATCGCGCGATAGGAGAGCTCCTCCTGCTGGCGCCGAAACTGGAAGAGCACGAGCACACCCAGCCATGGGTGCGCCGCCATCCACTTCCATTCTTCATCGGTGAGCTCGCCGGTCTTCTGCAGCATGTCGAGCGGAACACGGGATTTCCCGATGTCGTGCATCAGCGCCGCAAGCCCAAGCTCATAGAGCTGGAGCTTGTTCATCCCGAGCCGGCGTCCGAGCGCAATCGAAAAAATGCAGACGTTGACCGAATGCGTGAATGTGTATTCGTCGTAGTCCCGGATCGCGGTCAGGCCGATGAGCGAGGTCTCTTCGTTGAGAACCTGATCGACAATTCCCTGCACGACACGTTTGATCTTTCGGATGTTCGGCGTCTTGCCGATCCGCACGGAGTTGATGACGTCCTTGGTAACCGCGACCGATTGGGAATAAGTACGGTTTGCCGCGGCCTTTGCTTCCTCGTTGAACTCCCTGTCGTTTGCCGTCTCGCCCGGCGAGTCGAGCTGAAAGGTCTCGATCTTCGCGTCCCTCAGACGCGTTTGAATTTCCTTGAATCGCTCACCCGGCGCGCTCTTGGTCTCGGCGCCGAGGAGCGAAAGCAGAACCGTCCAATCGCGGGCGGTCCCCTGGGTTCCGACGTGGATGGCGCCGATGCCCGCAAGCTTGCAGAGGGTGAGGATGTGTCCGAAGGTGGCGTAGTTGCTCAAATCCAAGCGCAGTCTGGTCGAATTGAGGAAGATGAACTCGCCGGAGATGCGGAACTCCAACTCTCCCTCTTCCGCGCGCAACTCTTCGGCGACTTGCGACAGCTCGACCAACGTCTTCTGCACGGCGCTGTGCTCGAGAGGATAGAGCTTGATCGCCCGAAGCGCGGCATAGAACGCGATCATGAAGTTCCGTCCACTACGCCGAACATTTGCTCCAGACTGCTTGTCGCCCTCGCTGCGAACGGTCTTGGTAGCGGGGGCGGTCACGCGACCGCTCCGCGAATGGCTCTGCTCACCGCGTTGCGCACGATGATGTCCTTCTCTCCGGCCGCGCGGTTCAACGAATCGGTGGCCTTCGGGCTATTGATTTTGCCCAGCGCCATAGCGGCACAAGCCCGTATCTCCGAGTCGTCCTTCTTGCCCATGAATCCTTTGGCGTTCAGCAGCCCGTCGAGCAGAGGTACCCCCGCGTCGCCACTGAGAAGACCGTATGCCTCGAAGAACGCCATTTTTTCTGTGAGGTTGCTCTCGCGAAGCTCCTTGCCCTTGATCGCGACCTCGATTCTCGGAAGTGCCGCGCGGGCGTTGCGCGCGCCAAGCGCGCGGACAGCGACGATCCGCACTTCGCGATCTTCGTCGACGATCGCTCGCTCCAGCATCTGCATCGCGCCGGCTGACCCGATCACCGTCAGTGCGGTGACGGCGGCGACGCGCATGTCCACCTCTCCGACCGTGAGCATTTTGCCGAGGGCTGGCACCGCGGCCGGGGATTTGAGAGCCGCGGCTCGCCTGATCGCTTCCAGAACGACCGCCTCGTCGTCGGATCCGATGAGCCGAATCAGTTCCGCGCTGCTGTTGGCGGCGAGACGTGTGGCGGCGCCTTCCAGGAGCATCTTCAGCTGCGGGTTGTTGCTGCGGCCGATCCAGCTGAGGATCGTCTCCAGTGCGCGAGGCTGAAGTATGCCAAAGAGGTCGTCGAGCTCGTGCTGCGGGGCGCGCAGCGGTGAGTCTTCGAGCGCCTGTAGCAACTGTCCAAGGGGCTTTGGATCGCTCATCAGCTCGTTGAGCTGAGTGAGACGCTGCTTCTGCGGCTCGAGAATCTCGGCCGCACGATTCGCCGTCGTACCAGCTTCGCGCAGGAGATAGGCGGCGTTTCTGTACTGCGCTGTCGAAAGGAGAATCAGCAGGAAATAATCGAGAAGCCCGCAGATCTCCTCTCTAACCGTTGGATCTTTCTGGTTCTCGAATACGTCGAGCAGCGACGCGATTACCGCCGGCCGCAAATCCGTCGAGAACTCCCGCTTGATCTCCTGCTGGAGATATTCGACTTCCCGGTCGTCCAGGAAATAGAGTGTGGAGTCGAAATCGTCGAGCTTGGCGATGGAGGATTGCGTCGATTCAAGTCCCGCTTCTGCCTGGGCCGGCGAGAGAATTTTTTCTTTCTGCTCGGCGCGCTCCATCGATTCGACACCCGGACCCGTGTCCTGCGTCAAGTCCACGTACCGGTATTGCAGCGTTACGAATTCCCGCTCCCACATGAGCGTGAGCAGGTCATCGTCGTCATCGGTCGCCTTTCGCACGCGCTGAAGAAGATTGAAGAGAACGCCGAGCTCTTCCTGTTCGAATCCCTTGAGCATCTTGAGCTCGCGAATCCCATCCTTGTAAAGGAGCCACGCGACGTTGTCACTCGTGCGCTCATGCTCGTCGAGCACGACTCGGCCTTCCCACTCCAGGCGCGTCTCGATCACGTGCAGCTCAAGCTCGTCGGTGTGCCGCCAGATCGCTGCAAAACCTTCCTTTACGGCCTCGAGCGATCGCGCGTGCATCGGGTTGTTCGGGAGGTAGAGTTGATGCGCGCGAACGGCCTTCACGAAGGCTTTGAGCAGGTCGGTAACGTAGACGATCGGGAAAGACGGCTCGTCGAGCTCGCTCTCCCCGGTCTTTGCCGGAACCGATGTTGTCATGTCGGAAGAAGCCCCATTTCCGTTATCTGCGCGAGATCCTTATCGCCCCGACCGCTGATGCAAATCAGCACCGCGTCGCTCGTTTTCCACCGCCCCTTGTCTTTGACGACCCAGGCCACCGCGTGTGACGTTTCCAGGGCTGGAATTATCCCTTCCAACCTGCTGAGTAATCCCAGGCCTCCGACGGCCTCGTCGTCGGTAACCGACACGTAGATCGCGCGGCCGGTTTCCTTCAGGTAAGAGTGCTCAGGGCCGACCCCGGGATAATCGAGTCCCGCGGAAATGGAATGGGCGGGATGTACCTGACCGCTTTCGTCCTGGAGCAGGTAGCTGAGCGACCCATGAAGGACTCCGGGGACGCCCCGCTGCAGCGAGGCAGAGTGCTCTCCCGAGTCGAGTCCCCGACCCGCGGCTTCCACCCCAACGAGCTCGACGGACAGATCCGGCACGAAGGGATGGAAAATGCCCATCGCATTCGATCCGCCGCCGACGCAGGCGACAACGCTGGTCGGGGATCGACCGGCCATCTCGAGCATCTGGGCCTTGGCTTCGCGGCCGATGACGGATTGAAAGTCGCGAACCATTCGAGGGTACGGCGCTGGACCGACGACCGAGCCGATGATGTAATAGCTGTCGTTGACGTTTGTCACCCAGTCACGGATCGCTTCGCTCGTCGCGTCCTTGAGCGTGCGCGTCCCCGAAAGCACCGGAACCACTTTCGCTCCCATGAGGCGCATGCGGTAGACATTGAGCTCCTGCCGACGCATATCCTCTTCGCCCATGTAGACAGTGCAGTCGAGGCCGAAGCGGGCGCAGACCGTTGCAGTCGCCACTCCATGCTGGCCGGCGCCAGTCTCGGCGATGATGCGCCGCTTTCCCATCCGTTGCGCGAGAAGAGCCTGGCCGAGCGCACTGTTGATCTTGTGCGCGCCGGTGTGATTCAGGTCCTCGCGCTTCAGATAAACCTTCGCCCCGCCCCATGCCTCGGTGAGTCGCTTCGCGAAATAGAACCGGCTGGGCCGCCCGACGAACTCGCGCAGGTAATACTCGAACTCTTCCGCGAACGCGGGATCCTTCTTCGCCCGGTCATACTCCGCCGTCAACTGCTGCAATGCCGCGATCAGCGTCTCAGGCACAAACGCCCCCCCATACGGACCGAAATGCCCCAGCCCATCGGGAACAGACGACAGCGACGGCAATGCAGCGGTGCTCATAATCGAACTATGGTAGGGAATCTCAAATCACAAATCCGAATACCCGAATTCCAAATCGCAAATCGCAAATCGCAAATCGCAAATCACCCCGCCGCAGGATGCTCCAGCGCATCCTCCACCTCATCCGGAGATTCCGGTTCTTCTT
>DASWDV010000173.1:0-2043 GCA_036395075.1 Gemmatimonadaceae bacterium
CTCCGGAACCGGCGAGCTGAGGTTCATCCAGGAAATCCGGATGCTGGCGGGTCTTCAGCATCCGAACATTCTGCCGCTCCACGATTCAGGTCACGTGGAAGCGCTCCTCTATTACCTCATGCCTTACGTCAGCGGCGAGACGTTGCGGGCGAGAATGACTCGCGAGCGTCAGCTGCCAATCGATGCGGCGGTGCGCATCTCCTGCGAAGCCGCGGACGCGCTCGCTTACGCTCACCGGGAAGGCATCATTCACCGCGACATCAAACCGGAAAACATTCTGCTGTCGGGCGGACACGCCGTCGTTGCCGACTTCGGCATCGCACGCGCCATCGATCTGGCCGGAGTCCAGCACCTGACGGGCACTGGGATGGGGACGCCCGGCACACCAGCCTACATGAGTCCGGAGCAACTAATCGGCGATCGTCAGCTCGATGGCCGCAGCGACATCTACGGACTCGGCTGTGTTCTTTACGAGATGCTGACCGGGAAGCCTCCGTTCGCGGGAGAGAATTTCCTAAGGCGATTCACCGAGCAACCGCCCTCACCTTCGAGCCTGCGCAAAGAGGTTCTACGATGGCTCGACGTGGTCGTTCTCAAAACCCTCGCTCCGAATCCCGAGGAGCGTCATGCCCGCGCCGAGGATCTCGTTCGAGAGCTGTCCAATCACTCGGCGATCGATGCCCGGCCGCCAGGCGTCTCGCAGCCGTCGATCGGCGTGCTGCCGTTCGCGAACATGAGCGCGAGTCCCGACAACGAATATTTCTCGGACGGAATAACGGACGAGATTCTCAACGCGCTTTCACGCATTCCGACGCTCAAGGTCGCCGCGCGCACATCCACTTTCGCGCTCAAGGGCAAGTCGCTCGACGTCGCTGAGATCGGCGAGCGACTCAACGTGAAGTCGATCCTGGAGGGAAGCGTGCGTCGAATGGGTCAGCGCGTACGCATCGACGCTCAGCTGGTCAATGCCAGCGATGGATACCAGGTGTGGTCGGAGCGATACGATCGAGATGTCGAGGACGTCTTCGAAATCCAGGAAGAGATCGCGCGCAACATCGTCAGTCAGCTAAGGATCAAGCTCACCACTGCGCAGGACGAAGCTCTTGGCAAGCGACACACTGAGAGCGTCGAAGCGTACGAGCTCTATTTGCGCGGCCGGCATTGCTGGTATCGATGGAACATGAAGGGGATGCTGGAGAAGGCAATTCATCACTACAAGCAAGCGCTCGCCAAGGATCCCGACTACGCGCTCGCATATCATGGACTTGCCGATGCCTTCAGCGTTCCCGGCTTGTGGGGATTCCTTCCGTCGTCCGATGTCATACCCAGGGCGTTGGCGGCCGCGCAACGCGCAGTGGAGCTCGCTCCGGACCTCGCCGAATCGCGCACTTCGCTCGGTTTCGTTCAGCTTCTGAACTGGGATTGGGAAGCAGCCGAGTCGTCCTTTCTTCACGCGATTGATTTGAACCCGCGTTACGCGTTGGCGCACACATTCTATGCGTGGCTGCTGAGTACTATTGATCGACAGCGCGAAGCGTCAGAGGCGGCGCGCATTGGGCTTGAGCTGGATCCGCTATCTCCAGCGACGAATGGGATTGGAGCGCTGGTCTCGTATCATGCGCGACAGTACGACCAGGCGATAATGGAATGCGAGCGCACACTCGAGCGCGATCCGACGTCATTCCTTGGCCTGCTGGCCATAACTCTCTCGTACGCCGCGAAGGGGATGTACAAGGAAGCGATCGGTCACGCCGAACGAGGTGCGGCGCTCTCGCCCGACGTGAATCTTCTGCGCGCGCTCGTTGCCGTTGTTTACGCGATGGCTGAAGAGCGCACGTCGGCGGAAAAGATACTCGCCGAACTGCTCGAGAAGTCGAATATGGAATACGTCGGGCCGACGATGATCGCGTGGATTTATGCTAACCTGGGTAACCCCGGCGCGGCCTTTGAGTGGCTGCAGAAGGCATGTTCGGGGCGCGATTGCACCCTCGCTTTCGGAATCAGGGTGCCATTATACGATCGGATAAGCGCCGATCCGGGATT
>DASWDV010000174.1:0-2417 GCA_036395075.1 Gemmatimonadaceae bacterium
TGAGCGCCACCGCATGTCCAACCTGCGATGGCGTTCCGCCCAGCATCTCCGTCGCGGCACCAGCTGCCATTCCCGCCGCGGCGCCCGTCTCGGCCTGACATCCGCCTTCGGCGCCAGAAAGCGACGCACGTTCCGCCACCACTGCCCCAATCAATCCTGCCGTCGCCAGTCCATCGACGACTTTCTCGTCAGACACCGACCTCGCCTTCGCAAGTCCGGTGAGAATCGCCGGTAGAATCCCTGCCCCGCCCGCCGTCGGCGCGGCGACGATCACGCCCATCGCGGCGTTCACCTCCTGCACCGCAAGCGCTCGGGTCAGAATGTCGCGGAACGGAGTCTCCGCCAATGGTCCTTTCGGATTTTTTCGCAGCTTTGCAGCATCGCCCCCAACCAATCCCGAAGCCGAGTAGAGATCGCCGGTCAATCCCTTTTCGATTGCGCTTCGCATGACGTCGAGCGCTCGTTGCAGTGCGGCTCGAATGTCTGCCACGGGCCTGCCCTGATCGCGAGCTTCCGTATCCAGCGCAACCTGCGCCAGCGTTTTCTTCTCCTTCTCCGCGTCTCTTATCGCGTCAGCGAGCGCCTTGTACAATCAGCCCCCGCTCACCTTGGGAAGCCGACGCGTCCATCTAACCCAATCGAGCGCTCTCAATTCCTCGCCCGCCTTTTTGTCGGGCTCCTCGTCGCACTCGATGACCATAAAAGCGTCGCCGCCCCTCTCCTTTCTCGACAGCCTCAGCGTTGCAATGTTGATCTCGTGCTCGGCCAGAATCCCCGTGATTCTGGCGATCGAACCCTTCCTATCCTCAGCTACGAGAACGATGGTGTGTAAGTTTCCGGTGACTTCGACCGGGTAGCCG
Source organism: Gemmatimonadaceae bacterium (assembly GCA_036395075.1). Lineage (GTDB taxonomy): Bacteria > Gemmatimonadota > Gemmatimonadetes > Gemmatimonadales > Gemmatimonadaceae > UBA4720. The sequence continues at coordinate 861 of DASWDV010000174.1, forward strand.
TCGATCTCCTGGACGAGGATCCGGCCAGCGCCAAGAGACGATCCGAGCATGGTCGCCTTGCTGTCATTGAGCTCGATCGAGATTCGGACCGTGTTCGGGTGCGCCGCGTCGGCAATCGTCGTCTTCTCGAATTTGTAGTCGAGACCCTCGCGCTCGGCGATCTGAAGAGCGTCGCGAAGGCGCTCGTCATCGGGGCGAAAACCAAGCAGTCCGCCGACCAGCGCCTTGTCAGTGCCGTGGCCTTCACCCGTTCGCGCAAAGGAGCCGTGGAGTTGAAGGAGCCCGGTTTGCGGCGTTCCGCCGATGAGGCCGCGCGCGAGGAGACCGAGCCGGCACGCTCCGGCAGTGTGCGAGGAGGACGGTCCGACCATGACCGGGCCAATGATATCAAGCAGACTTACCACGTTTCTCGGGCCTCCAACATCAAAGAAGACTACCAGCTAGGTGCTGCGGGCGGACCGGCTGGCGGCTGGGAGCGACTGCAATGAATACTAGCGGCTGCCGACCGTTCGCTCCCTTGAGATTGCGGGCCTTTCTTTCACCCCGAGCTTGCTACGCGCCGGCTCGTTTCTAACTCTGCCCAGAAAAGGCTTCAAATACTGACCGGTATAAGACTCGTTTACTTCCGAGACATTTTCGGGAGTTCCAGTGGCCACGACGTCGCCGCCACGAAGTCCGCCCTCGGGGCCGAGATCGACGATCCAGTCGGCGGTCTTGATGACGTCGAGGTTGTGCTCAATGACGAGTACGGTGTTCCCGCGGTCAACAAGACGGTGCAGCACGCTCAGAAGCATCCGCACATCCTCGAAGTGCAAACCGGTCGTCGGCTCGTCCAAGATGTAGAAGGTCCGCCCCGTGTCGCGCTTCGAAAGCTCGGCGGCCAGTTTGACGCGTTGCGCCTCGCCACCCGATAGAGTCGTCGCCGATTGCCCGAGGTGAATGTAGCCGAGTCCGACATCGAAGAGAGTCTGCAACTTCTGCCTGACGCGCGGCTGATTCTCGAAGAACGTCAACGCGTCCTCTACAGTTTGCTCGAGGACGTCGGCGATGCTCAGTCCGCGGAACCGCACCTCGAGGGTCTCGCGATTGTAGCGCTTTCCTTTGCAGACATCGCACGGCACGTAGACGTCGGGAAGAAAATGCATTTCGATCTTCACGAGTCCGTCGCCTTCGCACGCCTCGCAGCGGCCACCCTTCACGTTGAACGAAAATCTTCCCGGGCCGTAGCCTCGGATCTTCGCTTCGGGCAGCTCGGCGAACAGCTCGCGGATCGGCGTGAACAAACCAGTGTACGTCGCCGGATTGGACCGTGGCGTGCGCCCAATCGGGCTCTGATCGATGTCGATGACCTTGTCGAGGTGTTGCAACCCGGTGATGCGATTGTGCGCTCCGGGGATGACGCGCGCGCGGTAGAAATGGCGCGCCATCGAGCGGTGCAGAATGTCCTCGATCAGCGTCGATTTGCCGCTGCCGGAAACTCCCGTAATCGCGACGAACAAACCAAGGGGGATCTCGACGTCGAGATTGCGCAGGTTGTGCTCGCGCGCTCCTTCGATG
>DASWDV010000175.1:0-1678 GCA_036395075.1 Gemmatimonadaceae bacterium
CGGCCCAATTTCGACGTTCGGTCCAAATCCCGAACACAACATTCGGCCTAAATCCCGAACACAACGCGGTCGAGCGCGTATTTCCCAGCGCCGAGGATGGCGAGCGCGAGCGCGACCATCATGAGCATGAATTCGAACTCCCACCCGGGCGCGTTCTCTTCCTTGAACTTGCGGTGGACTTTGCTCCTGAGGAACTGAATGGCGCCGAGCATCACGATGACGAGGCCGAGGGCGGCGAGCTGCGTGAGGAAGCCGAAGATGAGGCCGAGCGCTCCCGCCGGCTCGGCGATCGAGAGGATGCGGAGGTTGCGCAGCATGCTCGCGGGCATGCGGTCCGACGGCTTGGCACTCCAGAGGCCGCGCTTGGGCAGGCCGTGCAGCAAGAAGATGGTGCCGAGCGTGAGCCGGAGCAGGAGGAGCGCGACGTCACGGTAGTGATGGAGCGAGGCAAAGAAGCTCATGGTTTTCTCTCAGATGGGGTTCGGGACGCGCATCGTGTTGAGGAAACGTTCAGCATCACTGGGATCGCGAAATGTCAGGACATCGGCAGTCGACGCGTGCTGCGCAATCGCCTGAAGTAGGAGCGGCAGGTATTTGCGGCGATATGCCAGTAGCCACCGCCAGAAGTCCGCGCGCTCACGAGAGCGCTTGATTGCTTGGAGGGCGCAGCGGACGAGCGAGAAGTCCAGGAGAATGACCGTATCCGCCCTGTGAAGCCGAACCTCTACCGCATCGTAAGGACCCAAGTCACCATCCATGATCCATTGATCTCGACCTGCAAGCCGGTCTTGAACGACCGACCATGAATCGCGAGGCGTTGGCAGCAATCCCGGCTGCCAAAACAGCTTGTCTAGCTCGATCACCGGAAGGTTGGTGATTTCACCTAGACGTTTTGCGAGAGTCGATTTCCCAGATGCGCCACGACCGAGGATAACCACACGTTGCATGTGTGAGGAATGTAAGCGACAGTAGGCCTCTTCCGCTCCTCTTCTTCAAAGCAGGTTCCTTCGCTTCGCTCAGGATGACACGCTCGCGTCGCTTTGAGAGAGTAAGGAGAGGAGAGCGGCGGATTATATTTCGCTCATGAATAGACGCGCCTTTCTGCAACATGCGGGGTCCGCATCCGCAGGCCTGGTGCTCGCGAAACCGACGCTGACGAAGCCTGTCGACGACTGGCGACGGTTCGAGGTGATGACGCGCGTCGTGGTTCTGAAGCCCGTGGGCGCGACGCGCGTGTGGGTGCCGGCCGCGCTCGTCCAACAGACGCCCTATCAGCAGACGTTGGCCAACACGTTCAATGCACCGGGTGCGAAGGTGCGCTTCGTCGAGCGCAAAGACGACGCGCTTGGACTGGTGGCGGCCGAGTTTCCGGTCGGCGTGCCGGCGGTGGTCACGGTGACGAGCCGGGTGGCGACGCGGAATGTGGCGGTGGATGTAGGGGCGCAGCATGGTGGGATGAATGTAGGGCCGCAGCATGCTGCGCCCCTACATGACAACCTGAAACATTTCCTACGCCCCACTCGGTTGTTGCCGACGAATGGGATCGTGAAGCAGAAAGCCGACGAGATTACGCGCGGAGCCACGACCGACGTGGACAAGGCGCGCGCGATCTACGATTGGATCGTGGACCACACGTTCCGGAAGCCCACGACGCGGGGTTGCGGGCTCGGCGACATCC
>DASWDV010000176.1:0-2089 GCA_036395075.1 Gemmatimonadaceae bacterium
GTACAGAGCGTTGAGATCGAAGTCGCCTTCCACCAGTCATCCGGCTGTGAAGCTGGCGCTGACGTTCGCGGTCGCCGGAGCTGTCGCCGGCGCAATCGCGGGTGCGATGGTGTTCGCCAGCAACAGATACAACGCCGCGACGGGGAATTACGGATGGGGACGCATCGCACCGGTTCTCGGCTTAACCTGCGCGATTCTCGGTCTTGTGAGCTCTTTCCTGATCTCGACACTGCGGCATCCAAAGAACCGCGCACCGAGCAAAGGAAGCTCGATCCAAACCGAATCCGACGCGGTAAACACCGCCGAATGGGAAAATCCCGATAATTGGTTCGTCGGGATCTTCTATCACAGTGATCTCGACAGCCGGATAATCGTTCCGAGAACGATGATGGGGTTCGGCTACACTATCAACCTCGGACATCCGACAGGACTGATGATTGGGATCGCGCTACTCGTCGCAATTGTTGGAGTAGTTACTTACGGCATAATCATGTCTTCTTAAGCGAGGTCTCAATGGGAAGTGACGCCGGCGCGATCAAAGAAGTGGAGCCCGCACCTTCTAAGGCGGGCCTGTGGGAAGATTTCGTGGACATCTTCTACGCTCCATCCTCCGTGTTCGAGCGGAGAAGCGATGGGCAGTGGGGTAAGCCGCTGCTTTTCCTCGTGATCGTCGGCACCGTTCTGTTCTTCCTCACGAAGAACGCGATGCAGCCGATCATGGATGCGGAGTTCGCGCGCCAGACAGCGGCAATGATGAAAAAGAATCCGAACCTGACCGCCGAGCAGCTCGCAACGGGACGCGGTTTTTACGAGACGTTCGGCCCTGTCTTCTTCGCCGTTTTTCTGACGCTCAGCGTTATTGGAACGGGTCTTGTTCTGTGGCTGGTGAGCAAGTTGTTCGACGCGAAGGAGCCGGTGGCAGCGGCCCTCATGGTGGCGACGTACGCGGAGGTTCCGCGTCTGGTGCAGATCCTCGTGAATGCGGCGCAGGCGCTTTTCATGAGTCCGGAGAAGCTGAACGCGACCAACAGTGTCGGCCTCAATCTCGCGCGGTTCATGGACCCCGATCGTGCGTCACCGGTAATGATTGTGCTCGGCAGCAGAGTCGATCTGTTCACGATCTGGATCACCGTTCTGCTGGCGATCGGAATCCACGTTGTCGGAAAGATTCCGAAGCAGCAGGCGGCGATCGTCGCCGTGGTCACGTGGGTTGCCGGATCGATACCGGCCGTGTTCGGAGCGTTGCGGGCGAGCTAAACCCGGCAATAAATGGCTGAGTTTGCGCGGCCACCGCGCGGATGGCTCTACGGCGTCCTACTAACAATTTTCGTTTTTTTGTATTCTGGCGTGCTCTGGCAAGCCTTTCAACAGGGCGAGCGTCGTGGCAAACTTGCGGGCGGGGCTGTCATGCTCATTGCAGGTGCGCTCACTGCTTATGATGCGCTTACAAATGACGGGTATCGGACGTCGCGCGTAAGTCGCGTAACGAAAGTCATGTTTCTTCTAGGTTTGATCGTGTACCTGGTTTTCGGCCATATATAAACCTCGAATACCGGCGAAGTGCCCACCGATCAACCGATGGGCACTGGAAGGCCCTAGCTGGCGACGCGCAGCTCCGTCTTTCGCCCATCATCGATTCCGTACCCCAGCGCGATCGTCGCGAGCACCAGCACCGCCGAGGTGAACAGCGGCACCGCCTGACCAAAATGATCGTATGAAAATCCTGCCCACAACGGGATGATCACCCGCGACAATCCGCCGAAGGTCTGCTGCACTCCCATGTACAGCCCACGCTCGCGGCTCGAGATCACCCGCGAGAGCATCGACGTCACGCAGGGGAAAGTGAACGCCGTGCCGAGCGGGATCAGCGCGACGGTGATCGCCAGAGTGGCATACCCGTGCGCAAGCGGAAGCGTCGCCAGACCCGTTGCAAGCAGCGTAAGCCCAAATCGCGACAGGTACGCCTCGCCATAGCGATCGACCATGCGGCCCAGAATTCCCGCGCGCGTGATCACCGAGATCGCGCCGACATAAGTGTAGAAGATCCATATCCTGTCCTTGCCGACGCCGAATCGGTCGGCGAGAAACA
>DASWDV010000177.1:0-4370 GCA_036395075.1 Gemmatimonadaceae bacterium
CGGGCCACTTGGCTTTTCGCTTGCGCGGCATCGGATAATCAGTCATTGAGCGAGAAGCGTCCCGGCGAGGCGCGCATAAGTGTCAACACTCGCTCTTAACTCGTCGACATCGATGTACTCGTCCGGCGTGTGCGCAACGTGAATCGAGCCGGGACCAAACAAGAGCGGCTTGCCCCAATTCGATAAAAGCGGAATGTCCGACGTGTACGCGACCGGAACGGTCTCAAATCCTGGAACCGTCGCGAACCGCTGAGCGGGTATGTGTGAGCCGAACTCTACATCGGCATGCCCTTTCGCCCAGTTGCTAACCATTTTTTTTATCGGCTCGACGTCACCGACAAGTCGGAACATGATTTCGGCTTCGGCATGTGCCGGGATGATGTTCGCCTCGGTCCCGCCCTTGATCGTCCCAATGTTCACCGTCGTGTCCCCGAGGACTGGATCGGATGGTAGTGGGAGCTTGCGGAGCGTCGGCAACAATTCGAGCATTGGTTCGATGGCCGAGCGTCCGAGCTGAGGATAGGCGGAGTGGGCCTCGCGGCCGCGCGTTCGGATAGTGGCGCGGAGCGATCCCTTCGCGCCGCTCGCGAGCTTGCTCTCGGTGGGCTCGCCGTTGATCAGAAATCGGCTGCTTGAGCGCAGATTGTTAGCGGCACGGGCTCCATCGGAGCCTTTCTCTTCCCCAACCACGAAGAGAACGTTGATTCGCTTTTCACCCTCGGTTACGAGGCGGTCGGCCGCGACCATCATGGCGGCCGCGATGCCTTTCGCGTCCGATGAGCCCCGGCCGTACAGACGCTTTCCCTCGAGCCGCGGCGGGACGAACGGCGGAACGGTATCGACGTGGGTCGAGAGGGTTAAGCCATGCTCGCCACCCGATCTCGAGCCCCAGATATTCGCTCGTCCGCGACTCACCTCCTGAAGTGTCACGTTCCAGCCACGCGCGACTAACCAGCGCGACACGAAATCGACGACGGCGGCCTCGGTGCCCGTTGTCGACTGAATCGCGAGCAGTTCGGCCGCGAGCGATACGACATCTGTCATTCGCGGAAGTTAGCGCGGCAAGCGGATGGTGTCAGGACGATGCGCGGCGATCGCTCACGCAGAGCGACAACGCGCAGCCGGTATCACGGCCTCGCGTCGAGCTGGACGTATGCGGATCGGCGGGCGCTCCCATCGATGCCTTGTACGCGCTCGACGAACATTTGCTGGACCAGCCGATTGGCCTCTTTCACGTAGATGTCGTGGTGACGCTCGGCGATGTCGCCGATTTCGTGGAGCGTCTGATTGCCCATGATCTTGCCGGCTTCACGGAACGTCTTGAAGGTGTCTTCGGATTGGCGCGACATCACGATGTCGCCCACGAGTCGAAGGAAGTCACTCTCGCGCGCTGTATCGGCGAGATCACGCGCAAGACCGACAGCGGCGCCGACTGATTTTTTTGCGAGGCCGGGGCTGCCACCGAGCTGTGACTGGTATTCCTCGAGCATCCGCTGGTGGTCGCGCATGTGTGGTATGTGTCGACTGCACAGAGCCGCGAAGCGAGGATCCTCGGCCTGGCTCTCGTGATCTTCGAGCGCGCTGAGGAAAGCGCGGTGCTGCAACACCGCGTTATCGACTTGGTTCTTGAGAAATGCGCTTCCTCGTTCCATCGCGGCTCCCGGATACTCGTTGGGGTGGGGAGATCGAACAAGCGAAACTCGTGCCCACAACGGCTTGCATTCCGCCTGGCAAAACGCTAGTTTTTACGTACCCGAATACGTGCCGAAGCCTCGGAGCGTAAGTGACGGCATTGCAGGAGCTTACATTGCCACGAATAAGGAGGAACCTCAACTGTAGGCGGAAGGAGAAATCGGTGGGGTCGAGGAAGGTCCGGATTCGAGCGATGGATCCATTCGAGATGTGCGGAAAAGGGACTTCGGTCACAGCGCTATACCGCGTGGAAGAGACGCTCGATCAGACCAGAATTCACCACCTCGTTTTCTTCGACCGGCACGGCTGGTATTGCGAGCACGGCAAACAGTGCAGTGCAGTGAAGGACGTGCAAAAATTCACGGGAAACAAACTTTAGCGACTAACAACGGATGGATGAGAGTATGATCGCAAGACAGGATGCCTACATTGAAAAGACCGACGTATGGGCAATGCTTTCTGCCCCGGTCCCCTCTGGTGCGATTTCCTGGAGACAGGACGGAAAGATCACGGCGCGTGATGGCAAATACTTCGCGCGGTTCGTCGCGTATATCGAGGCAAATACGGTTAGAGAGAGGCTTGACGGAGTGGTGCCGGGAGAATGGGATCTCACCCTAGAGCTGCTTCCCGCCCTGACGGGCGAGGATGGCGATGGTCCGCAATGTTCGTTCAAGGCGCGTCTTCAAATCCTTGGCGTGATTCGCGAGGACGTCGGTACAGGACGCGACTACAAGCAAGCGTCGACCGATGCCTTCAAGAGAGCAGCGGTTAGGTTCGGCGTCGCCAACGAGCTCTACGCGTACGAGCAGAACTGGGTAGAGATGGACGGCGATGGCAAGTACGCCAGACCGCTTGAAGATCCTCAGACCGCGTACTCGCGTCGTCACGGGAAACCGGGCGCATCGTTCAGCGCTCCGTCGAACGGTGGCGCACACGCGGGGACGAATGCTAGCGAGTCCGCCGGCGCTCCTGTTCCGGTGTCGATGCTCACCGACCTGGAGATCGTAAGCTGCCCGAAGTGTGGCGGCCGGATGTGGGACAACCGGTTGACCAAGCGGAATCCCAAAGCTCCCGACTATAAGTGTCAGAACAGATCCTGCGACGGAGTGATCTGGCCGCCGAAGCCAGCCGCTACTGCGCTGGTCGCTGACACGAATGGTGAGAAAAGCAAACCAGCGGCTGATTCGGTGCTGATCGGAAGCGAAGAAGAGCTCCCATTTTAGCTGGAGAAAGACCGCTAACAAGAAAAAAGGACGAGCGCAGGCTCGTCCTTTTTTTTTGCCACCAGCGGCTCGACGACTAAAACGTGTCTCGTAAGACTCCTAACAGAATGATCTTGGAAGCCGGTGCGCTACACCGCAGTAGGCGGTCCGAACCAAGTGGTTAGCGCGTCAGCGAGCCCCACCTGCGTTCGCTCTCCCACCCAAGCCACATATCCGTCGGGCCGAATCAACACGGCGGTGGGAGCAGTGACGGCCCCGATTGCCGGAAGCTCCCACGGACCATCGTATTTGGCGGCGATCAACTGAACGCGATCTACCCATGGAGTGATGTCGAAGCGGCCGGGTTCACCGAGGTTGAGCAGCACCGGCCGAGCATCGTGCAGCAGAGTGACGATCCGAACCGGACCCTCGGCGGTGACCAGGTCGAGATCGGGCATGCGGCGTCCGAGCAACGGGTGTCCGTCGCCCAGGTCGTAATGGATGTCCAGCCCGGACATCATCGCGCCGAATCGTTTGCGCGGCTCGTCCATCGTGAGGAGCTCGGACATTGTGTCGCGCAACGCCCCGATGCGATCGTCGGGCCGCATTAGCGCGGTCTGCGCCATCGTGTTCCGCAGCACACGAGCACCAACCGGGTGACGCTCGGCGTTATAAGTATCCAGCAGGCGCTCTTTGGATGTCCGCTTCACCACCTGGGCCAGCTTCCATCCCAGATTCACCGCATCCTGCACACCGGTGTTGAGGCCCTGTCCACCGACCGGGGAATGTACGTGCGCCGCGTCACCGGCCAGCAGCACCCGTCCCTTGCGGTAGGCCGCGGCCTGTCGAGTCATGTCGGTAAACCTGGAGATCCAGGTGGGACTGTGGACGCCGTAGTCAGTACCGCATACCGCGACGAGCGCCTCACTCAGATCGTGCAGCGTCGGTTCGGTCGTGCGTCCGACGTCCTGTTCGGGCACCATGACCCCGATCGGTCCAACATCCTTATACACGATCTCGCCGTTGCGGATCTCGTACTCCAATCTGCCGAAGGAATACATGCCGAGGGCAGTGCGATGGATGCCCAACGGCGGCTTCTCCACCATCTCCACCTGGGCGAGGATGTTGCTCATCGTCGGATCCCATCCGGGGAACTCGATGCCGGCTGCCTTACGGACCACGCTGCGTCCTCCGTCGCACCCGACGAGATATTCCGCCCGCAACCGCTGGCCATCGGACAGCTGGACATCGACGCCTGTGTCGTCCTGCGTGAAGCCGGTGACTTCACGTGCGCGGTAGATCTTCACCCCTAGCTCGTCGACCCAGCCGGCCAAGATCCGCTCGATGTGATTCTGCCACAGCCCGAGCCCATAAGGGTGCCGAGTGGGAAAGTCGCTGATGTCCAAACGGACCGAAGCGAAGCCCGCGACCTGCGCCACCTGCCCCTCCGAAAGGAACCGATCGGCTATTCCGCGC
>DASWDV010000178.1:0-1687 GCA_036395075.1 Gemmatimonadaceae bacterium
GCGCGCTACCGAGAGTGCCGAGGTGTCACGAGCCTCGAGGAGATAACGAATTCGCTGACCAACGATCCAGTCGTCGCCAGGCAGCGTAGCCGATGCTTTCTCGAGGTCGCGCAGCAACTCCTGCCGAGCGCGGGCGATTCCTTTTCCCTCATCCGGGACGACTACGTCGCGCAGATCGGGATGGGATTCACAAAATCGCCCGACGATGATGCAGTCAGTTGGGACACCGCCGTAGAAAGCTGGCAGCATCTGCCTGCGACGTCGCTCGAACCGCGCCTGCAGATCGCGCGCGCGGTGAGTGATTTCCGCCGAGTCGACTCCGAGCTGCGCGCCGCGAGAGTTTGCCTGCATGAACTGCGGCTGCGACAGCACGCTGAAGAAGATCGCTATCAGCAACATCACGATAAATACTTATCGTCCGAACACGGCAGGCGCTACTGCGTTGCCATGCCCTCCAGGCGCGTCAGCCGGGCGGTGACTCCACCGCCGGCGCGACCCACCTCGAGTCGAGCTGTCGGCGCGCAATCATGAGGCGCCACAGGAAAAGCAAATAGAGAACTAGCGCAACCGGAATCTTGATCTCACCATCGATGAATTCGAAGATCCAGCGCATCACATCGAATAGCGTCGAGTAGATCGTCAGCCAGAACGCGACGCCGAGGAATGATCGCCTCCGCAAAATGATTCCAATGCACACCACCGCCAGAGCGAAGGCAATCACCTGCTCGATCCACCAGAGGCGGGTCTGAGCGCGCAAAGCATCGCGGAGGGGCGTGCGGCCAAGGGCGTTGATCCAGCCGCCGATTGTGAGCGCTGTGATTAGCGCGGCGACAACCGTTCTGAAGTTGTCGCGCGGAAGAACTGTCGGGTCGGGAGATGTAGGATCAGTCATGGATTGATCGATTGTGTGGTCGCGCAATCACTCAATCAAGTTCCGTGCGCGAAAGTTTCCCAAACCGGCCTTCAAACGGTCTTCGAGGCCCCCGGCCGCGGAATCCACTGTGAGGAGACGCCCGAACCTAGACCTTCCCCGCGGCAGGACGACGATCGCGCCCGAACGGATCGCCAAGGAGAGCTTCCGTGTGGAGTGCGCATACCCAGTGTCCGTCGCGCCGCACCCACGTGGAAGAGTCCGCCGCCTCGATCGTCACCGCGTTGCCCTCGACGGTCAGTACCTCTTTCACTTTGTACGCGACGATCGCCGCATCGTCCGCGATGACGCGCACCTGTACGTCCGTGAGGTCGAATTGGTGAAGGGTCCACCCGCCTGCCTGAAGCATCCCCGCGAATGCCTGCTGGCTGATGCGAGCGACTCCCTGAGCGCCGGTGACAATGCATGGATCGTCAGTGAGCCGCATCGCGGCCTGCACATCTCTGTCCTTGATCGCCTGCCAGTACTGCTTCTCGAGATCCAGCAGCTGCGCTTCAATGGGCCCTTCAGTCATTCGCGTCCCCGAAAACGTCCGCAGTAGATTGGCGCAGAATAACGCCGCCTTCAAGCGGCGCCATCAAAGAAGGAGCAGCCCTCGCTTGACTCCCGTCGCTACCGCTTCGGCCCGGGTGGCGACACCAAGCTTGTCGAATAGCAGCTCGAGATGAGTCTTCACGGTGTTCGTGGAAATGCCGAGCCGCGCGGCGATTTGCTTGTTGACGAGCCCGTCGGCGAGAAGCGCCAGAATCTCTCGCT
>DASWDV010000179.1:0-2241 GCA_036395075.1 Gemmatimonadaceae bacterium
GCGCTGGTGACTGGCGCGGCGTGCTGGTCGGTGGCGGTGCTCGCACTCTACGGCGTGCTGGTGTGGCTGCTCGATACGCCGCACATCCCGCATTACTTGCTGATGCTCGTCGCAATCCTGGCAATCCCACTCGCGCGTCTCTCGGCGGCTCCGCTGGCGCTGGCGTGGAATCGACATCGATGATCAAGCTCACGCGCGGATGGATAGCTTTTCCCGAGAGAAGAGCGGCACTCGCGGCGGCGCTGGCGCTCATCGCTCTGCCTGTGGTCATCGTCCCGATCGAGGCCGTCTCGTTCTACACGGCGAATCGGGACAACGGCTCATTCGTTTCCTCGGGGGAAAAGCGGGAGTATCTGCTCTATGTGCCGAGGAGCTACGACCGTTCGAAGCCGACGCCTGTCGTCATCAGCATGCACGGCGCGGGGCTGTGGGGTGCATCACAAAGGGATATAAGTCGGTGGAACGAGCTGGCCGACAGCAAAGAATTCATAGTTGTCTATCCGTCGGGCCTTGGCGGCAAAGGAGTCAGAGTCTGGCGGGCGGAGCCGGGCGACGATCTGATGAAGGACGTCAGATTCATCTCGGAGTTGATCGACACGCTGAAGGCGTCTTACAACATCGACTCAACCCGGATTTACGCCAACGGGCTTTCCAACGGTGGCGGGATGTCGTTCGCCCTTTCCTGCACTCTGTCCGATCGAATCGCGGCAGTTGGGATGGTGGCAGCCGCGCAAACGCTGCCGTGGCGCTGGTGCACGGACCAACGGCCGGTTCCGATGATTGCGTTTCACGGGACGACCGACCCGGAGATTCCTTACGACGGCGGTTCCACGTGGATATCACCAAGACCGTTTCCGAGCACGCCGAGGTGGGCGGCGAATTGGGCGAGAAGAAACGGGTGCGGACCCGATCCGGTCGAATCGACCGTAGCGTCCGACGTCACTCGTCGCGCATACGAGAAGTGCGCTGACGACGCGGCAGTGGTGCTTTACACCGTTCACGGAGGAGGCCATACCTGGCCTGGCGGTATGAAGCTGCCGGAATGGTTCGTCGGTCGCACGACTCGCAGCATCGATGCTACGGGCTTGATGTGGGAGTTCTTCACTGAGCATCCGCTCGTACTCCAACAGCGGCTATAACTGCTTTCTTAGTTTTTTCCCTGAAACCAGCTGTGGCAGCGAGCCGTAGGGCAGGAGACCACCCTCTCTGAGCCCTCAGTATGAATCATCTCACGATCGCGACGTCGTCCGGGATAGTGTGGCTAACGCTCGTTACCCATTTCGGTGCGGCGTTGCTCGCGCTGGTAGCAGGAACCATCGCTCTTGCCGTCGCCAAAGGCGGGCGCCTCCACAAGCGGAGCGGGCTGGTGTTCACGTTCGGGATGATCACAACCGGCATTCTCGCATCCGTGCTGTCGGCCTACGAAGGAAAATCGGTTGTCGGCGGCCTTTTCGTTTGTTATCTCGTCTTCACCGCGGCAACGACGGTTAAACCGCTGCCACGCGCCGGACGCGGCGTCGACGTCGGACTCATGATCTTCGCTTTTGCGACGGCGGTCGCGATGTTCATGCAGGGTGTGGTTGTCTGGCAGAAACCCCACCACATGCTCGCCGGTGTGCCAGCCGGAATGATTTTCTTTCTCGGTACAGTCTCCCTGCTCGCCGCGATCGGCGACCTGCGGATGATTCTCGAGGGCGGCCTGCGAGGCACCCGACGTCTGGCGCGACATCTGTGGCGGATGTGTTTCGGACTCTTCGTCGCAACCGGCTCATTCTTCATCGGCCAGATGAACTTCATTCCCGCACCGATTCGCGTGGTGCCGCTGCTTTTTGTCCTCGGCGTAGCGCCGCTTTTCATCTTGTTGTACTGGATGTGGCGCGTCCGTGTCCGACGGAGCATCAGCGGGTTGACGTTAGCCAGAGAGACGCGAGTAGCAGGGAAGGACGTTGAGATCGAGGGCCGAGGACTAAGTGCATTGATAATTTCGGACTAATTGAGGATTACGGACAACTGAGTACCGTCCGCGATAGTCCAGGCGTTCTTCAGTGAGCACCCGCTCCGCGGGATGTAGCGGAGCCGCCTGGCTTCATCCGAGGCCGGCTGCTCGCGCGATCAGAAACAATCCTGCCCCCACCACGACGACCCCGGTGGCTCGTGCGACCCGCTCACCTGCCGGTGCAAGACGTTCGACCGTGATGGCTGCCGCGACGACAACCATCGCGCGAACGTCCATGACCCCGA
>DASWDV010000180.1:0-5189 GCA_036395075.1 Gemmatimonadaceae bacterium
TGCGCACGACGAGCAATTGGATTCAGCCTCCAACCTGTGACAGCGCGCGAAGCCCACCAACCTGCATTCGAAGGAGATGATGCTCCTTCGGCTTCGACGAAAGAGCGCTGCGAAAAAAAGGATCGAGCGGAAGTCCTTCACGCAGTGGAGTGCGCAGGTCGACCTCGTCTTCGCCGAAGAGACAAGTGCGTAGACGCCCGTCGGCGGTGAGTCGCACTCGATTGCAGCTGCCGCAGTATGTATGCGACATCGGAGTAATCACACCGACAGTGCCGCGCGCGCCGCTGAACCTGAAGTAGCGAGCGGGCCCATTTCCACGAGCCGGACCGACAGTAGCGTCGAGCGGACCGACTTGCTCCAACGCGCTCAGCACATCATCGGATGGCACGATGTGATCCCACGTCAGGCCTCGCATCTCTCCGACGGGCATCAGCTCGATGAATCTCACGTGCCAGTCGTGATCGATGGTCAGACGCGCAAAGTCGCAGATCTCGTCGTCATTGATGCCTCGCATAACGACAACGTTGATCTTGATCGGCGTTAAACCGGCCTGCTCCGCTGCCGTCGCTGCAGCAATTGGATCGAACTCGAGATTGCGCCGGGAAATTGATCTGATGCGATCGGGGCGCAGCGAATCGGCGCTCATATTCACGCGATCGAGGCCGGCGTGCTTAAGAGACGTTGCCAACTCGGGCAGGCGTACGCCGTTGGTGGAAAGAGATATGTCCTCGATCTCGGGAATCGAGCGCAGCATGTCGATCAGCACCTCGAGCTGCGGTCGGAGTGTCGGCTCACCGCCAGTAATGCGGAGACGCCTCAAGCCGAGGGGCGCGAGCTGTCGGACTATGCGGGCGATCTCCTCGTAAGAGAGGATGTCGGACTTGGGCAGCCACTCGAGACCGGCGACCGGCATGCAGTAGAGGCACCTGAAATTGCAACGGTCGGTCACGGAGATGCGGAGGTACTCGATCTTCCGTCCGTAACTGTCACTCAGAGTGATGCTCACGCGCCCACGACTCCGCGCACTCGCGTCGGATCCACCCAATCGCGACCGCCGTCGGTGTAATGCTCGAGCTTCCAGATGGGAACCCGCTTTTTGATTTCCTCGATCAAGAACCGAGTGCAATCCATCGCCGGCGCACGATGGGCGTGTGCGGCCGCGATCGCGACACTTACATCTCCGAGCGCCAGCTCTCCGATCCGATGCTCGACGACCATCGCCGTTACGCCAAAGCGATTCTCAGCCTCGACAAGAATCGTTGCGAGCTCCGATTCAGCCATCGATGTGTAGGCCGAATATTCGATCGCCATCACCGACCGGTCGTCGTTCGTGTCGCGCACCGTGCCGACGAACAATGAAACGGCGCCGAATTCTTTCGATTGGACCTCGGCCACCAGCGTCGCCGGATTTATTTGCCGCGTGACGATCGTCGCCCGTCTCATCCGCCCGCGACCGGCGGGATCAGCGCCACTTCGTCCATCTCGCCGACGAGCTGATCGTGCGTCGCGAATTTTCTGTTGACTGCGACGCGCGGAGATTCGGGGAGCGCATAAGCGCCCGGTAGCGACCGGATGCGCCTGACGAGATCGCCTACCGTGCCGCCAGGCTCCAGGGGAATCTTGAGTGTACGGTCGCCGAAGCTTTCGGCGTATGAAGCGAACAGCTGCACTGTCACTGTGGGGACTGTCACTGTGGACACGTGCGCCTCCGGTCTGCTTCGAAGCCGCTAAGTCTTTATGCTTCCGACATCTGCGAGACATCCACGCCTGCTACGAGGGCTCGCAGCTCCTTAGACGGCTTGAACACCGGAACCGGTCGCGCCGAAACCTCAACAGGAGATCCGGTGCGTGGGTTGCGCGCCATGCGGGTTTTTCGGTTGCGAATCTTGAATGTGCCGAACCCTCTGACCTCGATGTTCTCCTGGGTCTGAAGCGATTCCTTGATCGCTTCGAGGAAAGCGTCCACGACGCGAGCGCAATCTTTCTTGGAAATCATCGGCCCGGCTGTGCGTGATATCTGGGCCGTGACGCGCTCGACGAGGTCGGCTTTGGTCATGAAAAACTCCGTATGGGACGCGCGTCAAGCGCGCGTAAGTGCTTTGAAACTATGGCTTTACTAATATGGTGTCAAGACGAGTTTGGCGTTACCGAAGCGCGCCCCGAACGGCAGTGAGAAACTCCTGGAACAGAGGGCGCGCGTCATGGGGTCCGGGCGCGGCCTCGGGGTGGTACTGCACGCCAAAGACGGGGAGGTCGCGGTGACGGAGCCCTTCGATCGTTCCATCGTTCAGGTTTACATGGGTGACCTCGAGCTCTCCCGCTCCCTTGACTACCTGTTCGTCTCCCTCCACCGCGAACCCATGGTTCTGCGATGTGATAAGTACGCGGCCGGTTGAGACCTCCTTCACTGGGTGATTTCCGCCGCGGTGGCCGTAAGGCATTTTCGCGGTCGATCCTCCGAACGTTAGCCCCAACAGCTGATGCCCCAGGCAGATACCGAACGTCGGGGTTCCCGTGACTGTGAGAGAGCGGATGATTTCCGGGGCATACGAGACAGCTTCCGGATCTCCCGGACCATTGGAAAGGAAGATTCCGTCTGGCTCGACGTCCAGCGCATCTTCCGCGGAGGTGTCGGCTGGTACGACAGTCACCCGACAATCGTTCTCGCTGAAAAGCCGCAGAATATTTCTCTTGATGCCGTAGTCGTACGCCACGATGTGATTCCGTGCGCGTGGGTCTCCCCACGTATACCGCTCCCTGGTTGAAACCCGGGACGCCAAGTCCAGACCTTCCATCGAAGGGCACGCGTCCAGCGCTGCTCGGCATGCGTCGTCCGGATCCAAGCCGGCGCCGATGACCCCGCGCATGACGCCAACTGACCTGAGATGCCGCGTTAAGCGTCTCGTGTCAACTTCTTGAATTATAGGGATTTGAGATTCGGCTAGCCAAGCGCCAAGTGAGCCCGTCGCGCGCCAATTGGAGTAGGTCTCAGACAGTTCGCGAATTACGACGCCGGCGATTTGTGGCGCGCCCGACTCTGGGTCTTCGGCATTGATTCCATAATTCCCGATCTGCGGCGTCGTCATCACGACGATCTGGCCGCGATATGATGGGTCGGTGAATACTTCCTGGTAGCCCGTCATGTTCGTCGTGAACACGACTTCAGCAACGGCAGGAAGAAGCGCGGAACCCGGACCGCCAGCAATCCGCCCACGAAAAAGGGTTCCGTCCTCAAGGAGGAGGAACCCTGGCTCAGTCATTCGAGTCTCGGCTGCCAACGTTAGCGCTTCGGAGTAGTGGCTGGAGTTTTGGTCGTCGGACTGCGAGCGGGTGCGGTCGTCGCCGGTGCCGGCTCGAGCGGGACTGCAGGTGCGGAAGTCGGAGGAGCAACGTTCGTCGGCTGCGCCAGTCCCTTCTCCAGGACGGAGCGCGGAGCCGCCGTATGCGTCGACATCAGCTGAAGGACGAAGCACAATCCCAGGAAAAGTCCGCCGCTCCACCAACTGACTTGCGTCAGAAGATTCCCGGCCTGGCGAATTCCGATTAGCGCGTCAGGAGATGAGCTGGCGCCGCCGAAGCTCGCGGCGAGACCGGTGCCTTTCCCGCTTTGCAGCAGAATCGCCAGCATCAGCACGAAGCAGTCGATGACGAGCAGGACGAGAAGAAACGTGTAAAGCATTGATAGAATTAGGGTTCAGAGTAGCCTTTCAATATCGGGCCGGCGGAGAAACCAGTCAAGCCCGAGCAATCTCCAACCACGACGACGCTTCCACGCTCGCTCCTCCGACGAGCAAGCCGTCAACGTCGCTCGAGGCGATCAGGTTTGCCGCGTTGCTCGCGTTGACACTTCCCCCATACAGTATAGGAATGTCGTCAGCACGCGTGCCGATCATGTCACAGAGCTCGGATCGCAGCACGCTATGGATGGCCGACGCGTCGGCGGAAGATGCGGTCAGTCCGGTTCCGATCGCCCAGACCGGTTCGTACGCGAGCAGAAAATCCGTCGAGATCAGGTTTGTCATTTGCGACAATCCGTCCCGGAGCTGGCGGGTCACGAGACTCTCCGTTTGTCCCGCCTCCCGCTGCGCGCGCGTCTCGCCGACGCAAAGCATGAAAGCGAGTCCCGCGCGGGAGGCAGCGAGACACTTCTTCGCGCACTGTTCGTCGGTCTCTCCAAAGACGTGCCTGCGCTCCGAGTGTCCGACGAGTGCGACTCGCGCGCCCGCATCCCTGGCCATTGGCGCGGAGATCTCGCCGGTAAACGCTCCCTTCTCCGCCCAGTGAATGTTCTGTACGCCCGCGACAATCCCGGCTCGCTTGGAGATAGATGCGGCCACGGTTGTGAGCGACACGGCTGGAGCAAAGATGATCACGCTGCGATCGTCGCGTGGCTGGAAAGCGGACAGGAACGTGTCCATAAAAGCTTTCGCCGCGGTAGGTCCGTTGTTCATCTTCCAGTTGGCGGCGAGAACGGGGCGCTTCACTCAGTCAGCCTCGTCTAGTATTTCCACTCCCGGCAGTTTCTTGCCCTCGAGAAATTCGAGAGAGGCTCCGCCGCCAGTCGAGACGTGACTCATTTTCCGCTCGAGCCCGGCTTCGGCAACGGCCGCTGCCGAATCGCCACCGCCAACAATCGTGACGGCTCCTTTTTCCGTCGCACTCGCCATCGCTCGAGCGATGGCAGTGGTGCCGGCGTCGAATGGCGGCGTTTCGAACACGCCCATCGGACCGTTCCAGATTATGGTCTTGGCGGAAGCGATCGCGCGCGAGTAGGAAGCGGCGGTCTGTGGCCCGATGTCGAACATCGCCTGGTCCTTCGGAATCGCGTTCCGCGCTACGGCCTTCGCCTCCTGGGGCCGATCGAGCGAGCGTGCAACCATCGCGTCGTGTGGTAGCGTGAGTCTCATGCCGCCCCGATCGAGAAGGTCTTTGGCCATTGTCACGCGGTCTTCTTCCACCAGCGATTGTCCTGTCTCGAGGCCCATCGCCCGATAAAAAGTGCAGGCCATTGCGCCGCCGATGAGCAGGCCGTCGACTTTGGGCAGGAGCTGCTCGATGACGTCGATCTTCCCGGATATTTTTGCGCCGCCAAGAATAGCGATAAATGGACGCGTCGGGTTCGCAAGCGCGCCGCCGAGATAATCAAGCTCGGTTTGCATCAATAACCCGGCGACCGCCGGCCGGAGATG
>DASWDV010000181.1:0-5110 GCA_036395075.1 Gemmatimonadaceae bacterium
GGCCTGGAGCACCTGATTCACGCCGTTGACGATCTCCTCGAGGGTGGCGCCGAGGTAGCCGTCTTCCGCGACGTTCCCGATGAACTCGTCGGCGAGTAGCGTTTCTCGCGGAGTGAGCTCCAGAAGGCTTACCTGGTCACGCAGATGGTCGCTGAGATCGCGGGTCGCGACAGTGACTGGCTCGAAGTATTCGCGCTCCTCGTGCTCCTCGCGACGGCCGCCCGCGGTGTCGAAACCGTCGAGAAGGATCTCCTCCCAGTCGATCTCTCCAGTCCGCTCATCTTCTGTCTCGGCTTGTGGCTGTTCCTCGACCTCTGTTTCCTGCTCTTCCTCTTCGTCCTCTTCGGCCTCGACGAGGTCGAGGAATGGATTGTTGAGGAGCTCCTGTTTGAGGTGCTGCTGGAGGTCCAACAGCGGCATGTAGAGGAGATCCATCGCCTGGTACAGGCGTGGATTGATCTTGAGCTCCTGACGGAGCTGGGTCGACTGGTTGAGGCCCGGTTTCACGACGCCGTTACCTCATCCCTGTCGCGCGCGAATCGCTCGCGCAGTCGTGCGGTGAGTGTTGGACCAAGATAAATGTCAGCCACGGTGTCATCGAAAACGAGGTCCCGGACGGTTCCGGAGACCTTTACCTGTCCATCGAACATAATGTAAGCGCGGTCCACGATGTCGAGGGTTTGCTCCACGTTGTGATCGCTGATCAAGACTCCGATTCCCCGGTGCCGCAGTCCCGCGACGATGGTCTGGATGTCGTGAACCGCGATCGGATCGACTCCCGCGAATGGCTCGTCGAGCATCATGAACTTGGGAGCCGTTACCAGCGCTCGCGTTATCTCGAGCCTGCGGCGCTCGCCTCCTGAGAGAGCGTACGCCTTGTACTTGCGCAGCCTCTTGATACTGAGCTCATCGAGCAGCTTTTCGAGGCGCTCCGCACGCTCCACGGAAGAGATCGGCAGCGTCTCGAGGATCGCCAGGATGTTGTCCTCGACCGAGAGCTTCCGGAAGATCGAAGGCTCCTGCGAAAGATAACCAATTCCGCGCCTCGCCCGCTCGTACATCGGCAGTCTGGTGATGTCCTCCCCGTCGAGGAGAATCCGGCCGGACAGAGGCTGAATGAGGCCGACGATCATGTAAAAAGTGGTAGTCTTGCCCGCTCCGTTCGGGCCCAGCAGGCCGACTATCTCTCCCTGCTGGAGCCTTAGCGCAACGTCGTTGACTACCTTTCTGCCGCGGTAAATCTTGGTCAGCCCTTGCGCCTCCAAAACGCTGCCACTCACAATCGTCGGGCGCGGAGGCGTGGAGAGCGCGAGGCGCGAATGTTCGCCGGTCTCGCGCATTACCTCCGCGAATTCGGCGCGGCGCGGCGCGATGTCGGTCCACAGGGCAGCTGAAAGACGGACGGTGGCCGTGTCGCGCTCGAGATCGCCATTCAATGGCACGAGCACGCCCCGCTCGGCGAGACGCGGAAGGATCGACGTCGTGAGATACGACCGGACTTCGTCCTGCGCGAGGCGCCCCGCCTCGCGCTCGACATCGGCGCCTTTTACACGCAGGGCACGGAGGTAATCGTCCCTGTAGTTTGCCGCAACGTCGCGTACTCGCGCGATACCGTTGTCATCTGCCGCGCGTACGATTGCATGCAGTGCGAAACCGTCCAGCTGGTCTTGCGACGATCCGCCAATGAGCGCGCGAATGCTCTCAGGAAGGTGGTTGTTGTCGCTCATCGTCGAACGCCGGACGGCTTGGCAACAGGACGCGGCTTGCCCTGCGTCGGCGGCGTTGCCGTTGCCGGCTTGGGTGAAGCCGACGCCTCAGCGGGCTCGACGAGCACTCCAGTAGCCTGATCAATCACGGTAACGGTAGCGACTTTCCGATCCGCGAAAAGAATGTCGATCATTCTTCCACGTACATAGTTGACGGAGGGCTGGGTCGACGGGCCCTTCGAGTTCTTCATCTGATAAAAGGACTTGGCGTTCCCGTCGGCGACGATCTCACGAATTTTGGGCTTGCTGGAGGTATCGCCGGCAACCAATGAGTCGAAGTGGGCGACGATCGTATCGCCGCTCATCCAATCTCTCTGCGTCGAGACGACCCCGGAGTCGGGATTGCTTTCGGCATAGGCCTTACGCAATGCCCGGACCTCGCGAATGCGCTGACCCGGCATTATCGCGTCAATGGAGTCGGCGACAATCTCCCGCTCGGGCGAAACGGCGTGCGCTCTTCCAGCCCCCCACGCCATCGCTCGCTGCAGCTCGTTTGCCTGCACTCGGAGGTCAATCGAGTCAGCTACGAGCTCGAGATCCTGGCTCAAGGCGTGGCCTTTGGGAGTTGCCACGACGCGCTCGACCTGCCTGTTGCGTGAATACACGTCGATCACACCGCCGGTGAGCGTGAAGGAACGCGTTCCCTTCCCTTGCACGGATGGCTGACGCATCAGCCGCGCGAAATCGTGCCCGCTATCCATGAACGCGGAGTCGCCCGTGGCGAGAAGGTCAGGCCTGGTGATCTGAACACGCCCAGATGCGTAGACGAGGCTGTCGCCTTCCATGTTGATCTGATTTGCAACGACATGGGCGGTGTCGGGTGGACGTCCGCGGCCCGTAGTGTCCTTCTGGACGAGCGTCACCGTCGGTCGGCCCGGCGCGAACATCCGGGCGATCGGTCGCTGCGGTCTGCTCCGATAATAGTCGGCGACCGGACCGCGCAACGTACTCCCGTTCGACATTATCGCGACGACCTCACCCTCGGCGTGTAGGTGATCGTCGGTCTGATAGTAGGTCATGGTGCGAGAGGTAACGGTTGCGCGCGGCTCGGTGTAATGCACGTTCCCGACTAGATACAGGCGGCCTTCCGCTTCGTAGTACTCGGCGCTGTCCGCCGTAAGAGTGTTTCCCTGCCCAATGCAATGGGCCACCACTCCGCCGCTGAGAAACGTCGTGTGCTTATGGGTTATCGGATCCTCTCGAATGTTGACCAGCCCCTTGTTCGTGTAATCCAAGTCGCAACTGCGGGGGATGTCCTGGGCCCGGGCGGTCGAGGAAATGGCGACAAGGAGCACGGTCGAGAGAAAGAGCTTCATGGCCGTCAGCGCTTGGGAACGGCGCCCGGAGTGCTACTGGCCGTCGGGATTCGAGTCGAAGGCGGCGCTTGAGACGGTACTGCCTGTGGAGACACGGGTTGCGTAGGCGCTGCCTGCGTAGACAATGCGCGCGCTACGCCTGTCGCGCCTTTGAGAATCTGGATGTTCTTCATGTTCGGATCGGAACGAAAACCAATTCCTTCGATCCGCCGATTGGGCTCCGTCAGAACGAAAGCGCTATCGCTCGAGATTTCGTTTCGTTGCTGATTGTACCGCAGCTCGGGCGTTGTAAGTCGGCGGCCGTCCTCCGAAACGACGACCACGTCTTTCCGCGCGATCATGTTGTTGGTTCGGCTGTTATAAGTCCCGCGCTGCGAAGTAAGCACGGCGTCCTTTGCCCCCGTCGTGGTAAAGAAAGTGGTGTGAACTTTCTCCAGCTCGACGCGAGTGTTCTCGTCGAAGAAATAAGCGGTGTCTGATTCCAGATGAGCGCGCTCGAGTCCCTGGTCGGTGAGATTGAACCGAAGCCCGTAAATCACCTGGTCGGCTGAATCCGCGAGTGGTGAGTGCGCCGCGACCGGAGGCTTCTTCTTCGGACTGCACGCTCCGAGAGCGGCAATGCTCAAAATCGCCAAAGTCATGACGGCACGCACTAAACGACTCCGGCGCGCATCAGGTCGTGAAGATGGATCACGCCGACGATCTGTTCGTGGCCGTCGAGGACCGGCATCGCGACGATGCCATGGGTTTCCATGCGATACAATACCGCGCTTCCGAGCTCGTCGTCGCGCGCCGTCTTGGGCGTTCGGCTCATGACTTTTCTGACCGGGACTGGAAAAACGTTCTCCTCGTGCTCCATTAATCGCGACAGATCTCCGGTCGTGATGACGCCCTCGACAGCGCCCTTCTTGTTCGTCACAATGGCAATGCCGCGACGCTCGGCGAGCTGGACGACGGCCTCACGCATCGTGGCTGTTTCCGGAAGTATGGGAAGGTTGTCGGTTATCATCACGTCGGACACTTTGGTCAACAGACGTCTTCCGATCGAGCCGCCCGGATGAAGCCTGGCAAAATCGTCGGCGTCAAAGCCCTTCTCTTCGAGTAATGCAATCGCGAGAGCGTCCCCCAAAGCAAGCGCCACGGTCGTGCTCGTCGTCGGTGCGAGATCGTGCGGACACGCCTCTTCCTTCACCCACGCGTCGATGGTCACGTCGCTGTGGCGAGCGAGCGTAGACTGTGCGTTGCTCGTGAGCGCAATCGTACATACACCGAGTCGCTTCAAATGGTCGAGCAGCCCGACGACTTCGGCGGATTCTCCGCTCTTCGAGATGAGAATCGCGACATCAGACTTGCCGACGATTCCCAGATCGCCGTGCACGCTGTCGGCGGGATGCAGGAAGGTCGCCGGTGTCCCGGTAGACGTCAGGGTGGCTGCTATTTTGCGACCGACGAGGCCCGATTTTCCAACGCCGGAGACGATAACCCGGCCTTCCGAGCGAGCGATCGTCTCGACGGCGCGCGCGAAACCGTCTCCGATGCGGCGCTCTGCCTCTCCAAGCGCTTCCGTCTCCATGCGGAGGACACGTCGTCCGCGCGCGACGATGTCCTGATGCGTCATCGGTTGATGCGCGCCCAGATATCTACAGCGCGTCCGAGAAGCGACTCCATTTCGGCCAGCGGCAACATGTTCGGACCGTCGCTCGGAGCACAGTCGGGATCGGGGTGGGTCTCGAGAAATAGACCCTGCGCCCCGGCAGCAATTGCGGACAGCGCCAGCACAGGGACGAACTCGCGGGCACCCCCACTCGCGCCTTCGGGCCCTTGTCCCGGTTTCTGTACGCTGTGAGTCGCGTCAAAAATCACGGGTGCGCCGGTCGCATCGCGTAGCCGCGTAAATGACCTCATATCGACCACGAGATCGCCGTAGCCGAAGAACGTGCCTCGCTCGGTGACGGCGATGTCCCGAGATCGCCCGTTCGAATTCGGGCCGCCGCGGATCTTTTGCACGGCGCCACGCATGCCTTCCGG
>DASWDV010000182.1:0-3631 GCA_036395075.1 Gemmatimonadaceae bacterium
CGGCTTCAGACATCCCATCCCGCTTCCCGCGTCCGCCTCCGTCCTTCGGAAAGAGCCGGAGCAGCGTTGCGAGAAGCCAGTAAGCGTGAACGCACGAATGCCAGTCGAAGCTCCCGAAGAATACGGGATGGAGCTCGCGCGGCGCTTTGAGATCACCTCGTTTGTTGAGCACGTGATCGAGCTTGTTCGGGTACTCGCGGGTCACATGTGCCAGCGCGAGCCGCGCGAGCCTCGACGCGAAGTCGGGCGTGAGGGATGGCGAGCTCGACATCAACGTCGGTAAACCAGAAAGTTCATCAGCAGGATGTTCGCGGCGAGAAGGAGAAGCGCCGTCGGAATCTGAACCTTGATGACCGCGTTTTCGTCCGGCAGCTCGAGCAGCGCAGTTGGCACGATGTTGAAGTTGGCTGCCATCGGCGTCATCAGCGTGCCGCAAAAGCCCGACAGCATGCCGATCGCAGCCATGATGGTGGGATCACCGCCGAATTTCTGCACGATCAGGGGAAGGCCAATGCCGGCCGTCATCACCGGAAACGCCGCGAACGCGTTCCCCATGATCATAGTGAACACCGCCATGCCGATGGCGTAGGTCACGACAACCACGAAAGAATTATCGAGTGGAATCCATCGCTGCGCGATCCCCGATACGACATTACCCACCCCGGCGATCGCGAACAGTGCGCCGAGTGCAGCGAGCATTTGGGGAAGGACAGCGGCCCAACCGACGGCGTCGAGGAGCCGGCGCGCTTCCTTGATCGGCGTAAGCAGTGGAGGCCTCAGCATCGCCATGCCCAACGTCAGAGC
Source organism: Gemmatimonadaceae bacterium (assembly GCA_036395075.1). GTDB lineage: Bacteria > Gemmatimonadota > Gemmatimonadetes > Gemmatimonadales > Gemmatimonadaceae > UBA4720. The sequence continues at coordinate 805 of DASWDV010000182.1, forward strand.
GACGACGGTCGCGATTGCCAGGGAGATCACCGTCACCTGCTTCACATCGACCACGGGAGAGCCGTTGATCGTAAGACTCTTGAAGATCACGGTGCCTAACACCGTCAGAAGTGGAATCGTCAGCGCCGGAACGAACAGTTTGTTCCCCCATCGCCGCGCGTCTGCTTCGCGCTCCTGACGAGTGCTGCTCTCCTTTTTTCCCTGTCCGAGCCCGCGGACGCTCGCCACGAGCACCATCGCGATTACGAGAATGCCACTCGCGAGGTCGCTCAGGCGCGATCCGAATAGAAAGGTGACCGCGTAAATCCCCCAGAAAGCGGTATTGTTGAAGCGCCGCGGATTCGTCTTGTCGCGCGAGTTCACGATGGCGACGCCCGCCATCATGAGCCCCATCAGCCAGTAGATATGTTCGAGCGTGATCACGCTTTGTCTGATCGCGCAGCGATCTGCGCGCGGAGTCGTCGGTCGAGGAACAGCAGGCGAGTGCAGTGGATCACGAATGCACAGATCGCCGTTGGAATGGCCCAGATCGCCAGCTGCGTCGGCTCGACGTGAATTCCATTCTGGTCGAGAAATCCCTTGATCAGAAGAATCGAACCGATCGCGATGAAGATGTCTTCGCCGAAGAAGAGCGCGATGTTGTCTACCGCTGCCGTCTGGGCCCTAATCTCGTAGCGCGTCGATTCGGGAAGGTCTCCGTATTCGTTTTCTGCCGCCCCTTCCGCCATCGGCGCGATGAGCGGACGGACCATCTGTGCGTGCCCGCCGAGTGAAGTGAGTCCGAGCGCCGCCGTGATTTGACGAATCGCAAAGTACGCGAGCAGAATCCGCGACGTCGTGGCGCCGCGTAATCCCGCCACCATGTCTCGTGCACGCTCCTTGAGGCCAGCGTGTTCGAGCAGACCGATCACCGGCAGCACCAGCCAAACGATCGCGACGTAGCGGCTCGTTATGAACGCCTTCCCGAATGCCGCAACCACGGCCAATGGACCTAGACCACTCGCGATCCCCGTCGCGAGCCCCGCGACTGTCACGACGAGAAGCGGATTTATCCGAAGAACAAATCCGATGACGACGATGGCGATTCCGATGAGCGAGAGCATGGCGGACGACTGGAAGGAATTACGCCATCCCAGCCCGCCCGCAACCCCTCAGCGACCAATCCAGTAATTAACCTTGATCTGGAAGACGTTCGTCGGACGATCGCGGAATATCGCACTCTTCTGCGCGCCAAAATCGAAGTTTCCATTGGGATCGCTCCCCGTTCGACTCTGCGTCCAGACGAAAAACACCGTCGACCCGGGCCGATACTCCCAGCGTACCACGGCGTTTCCGATCAGCGAGCGGAAGGTGAAATCGGGATCGCCAAAAGAGAACGGTGCCGCTGGTCCCGCCCCGTCTGGATCCACGGTGTAGCTCGCGCCCGTCGAGGATGTCGCTGGTGTGCGCGTAATCGTTCCGACATCCTGTCCGTAGATCACCTTACGGAACGTGCGCGGCGCCGCGAATTCCCTGAACGACGAGTAAGCGCCGCTCGCAATGAATGGCTGCGCAAATAGTTGTAACGTGAGGTTAGGATTGAACGTCCAGTTTACCCTCGTATCGAGCGAGAGCGTGCGCGTCTTGATGAATGAGAAGACGTAACGCTTGCCATAGAAAGACGTCGCCGTCGGATCAGTAACCGCAGTCACATACTGCGCGGCATTTTCATCGGCGCTGAAGCTGGGCGACAGGCTGATGAACACGTTGCCCGCCGGCTTGAGAGCGACTCCCGGCTGAAGAATCAAGGTATGCGTCGGCGAATCCGTGCCCCGCCCGCCCTGCACGCTCAAATCGAACACCGCGGCCTGACGCGCATCGGTGGAGACTTCCAGCTCGACGAAATTGTAGCCGTTTCGCTTCACCACCGGTCCGCCACGCGTCAATCGGTCGTCGAACACCGTCGGATGGTAGATGTAAAAGCTTCGCACCTTCCAGTAGTTCAGAAACATCGTCTCGTAATACGCCTGCGCCTGCGCATCGGTGCGATCACCATCATAGTTGAACTGTTGCTGCGCGCCCACCAGCCAGGCGACTTCCCGATACCACGAGCCGGGCGTACTCCACTGGCTCCCGATGTTGGCGTTCATCCACTTGTAGTCGGCGCGTCCGAGAAACGAGAGGTCGTTCGTTTCGTAGCCCGGGCTGCGCCAATTTTGCGATGTCTCCCACAGCCAGAAACCGTTGTCCTTTGCAACACGCGTGTAGAACCCATAACCTCGAAGCGAATTGGCAGCAGGGTCGTAGGTGGTTCCGAAAAGTCCATCCGTCGTCACGCGACGGTCAGGCCGCTGGAAGTAGTGCGCGCTAGATCGCTGGGTCAGATCGATTGCCGATGTCGATCCGGCGACATCCGAGACTAGGGCCGATCCGATCCACGAGTAGCTGCGCTGGGCCCATCTGTGATTCCAATCGATGCCGCCCGCTTCGGCGTGACTGCGGAGCCTGTCGCTCACTATCGTGTCGCCGAGCTTGCGCAGAGTCGACGTGAAAACGCCACCAATCGTCGTCGCACCCTGATTGAGATCCTTTTTTGCCCGGCCAACGAAGTAATTCGTTAGCGGCTCGACCGCTTGCGTTTGCTCGGCAGCCCCCGGAGCAGTCAGGTAGCGCGCCGTCTCGCGACCGGTCACCGCGTCGAGAAGTCCGATGGTGTAACCGGCCTTCGTTCGTCCGGTGATCTTCGCCGCGCCGAGAATTGTCGTCTTGTCGGGCGTATCCGCGAATTCAGCGACGCTGCCGACGTACGGGTTGAGCTGAGGGGGACGACCAATACGCCGCGAGTAGA
>DASWDV010000183.1:0-2138 GCA_036395075.1 Gemmatimonadaceae bacterium
CCTGGAATCAAGAACAAGATCATCGCCCAGGCCAATCGATTCGCGCCACGCGCCGTGACCGCCAGGGTCGCGCGAATGTTCCAGGAAGCGCGCTGAACCAGCCGCGCTTGGGACAGCTCGCTCTAGAGCGCGAGCTGCCTCGACATCGGCTCGATCTCCGCGCGCGCGGACACGATCCGCGGCGATAGCGTCGCGGTGCCCGAACGACGCTTCAACAACGGCGCCAGCCATCGCCCGGTATGCGACTCGCCGACGCGCGCTACATCTTCCGGACGACCCATCGCTACGACGTGGCCTCCGCCAATCCCGCCTTCCGGCCCGAGATCGATGATCCAGTCGGCGAGCTTGATCACGTCGAGATTGTGCTCGATTAGAACGAGCGTGTGACCCTGCTCGAGCAGGCGGTCGAAAACCTTCGCCAGCTTCCGAATGTCATCGAGATGAAGCCCGGTCGTCGGCTCGTCCATCACGTACATCTTCTTCCCCGATTTCTTCCCCGCCAGTGCAAGCTCGCGCGCAATCTTGATGCGTTGCGCCTCGCCACCTGACAAGGTCGTCGCCGGCTGTCCAAGCCGAAGGTAGCCCAGCCCCACTTGCTGAAGCTGCCAGAGGGCTTGACCGAGCTTCTCCTCGCGCGGGAAGAACCTGATTGCCTGATCGACGGTGAGATTCAGAACTTCGTAGATGTTCTTTCCGCGAACGGTGACGTCGAGAACCTCGGGCTTGTAGCGCTTTCCACCGCAGTCCTCGCACGGGACGAACACGTCGGCCATGAAGACCATCTCGACCTCGAGCGCGCCGGCGCCTTCGCACGCCTCGCATCGCCCGCCATTGACGTTGAAGCTGAAGGTACCGGGCGTGTACTTGCGCTGTCGAGCGAGCGGAGTGTCGGCGAAGATGTAGCGGATCTCGTCGAACGCCTTCACGTAGGTGACGGGATTCGAGCGCGGCGATTTTCCGATCGGGCTCTGGTCGATCATGACCACGTCCTCGAGTGCGTCGAAACCCGTAATGCTTTCGTACTCCCCGATCTTTTCACCCAGATGAAGCTTCGCCGAGTGCTCGCCTACCAGGTGGGTCTCCAGGGCGCGATACAACACGTCGTGGACGAGAGTGCTCTTGCCCGATCCGGAAACCCCGGTCACTAGCGTGAGCGCGCCGAGTGGGATGCGGATGTCGACGTCCTGGAGATTGTGCTCGCGCGCGCCAGTGAGCGTGATCCAACGCGGGCCGAGCCGCCGCCGCTCGTCCGGCAAGGGAATCGAGCGTACCCCCGTCACGTACTCACCAGTCAACGGACTCTCGCTGATGCGGGACAGAGGGCCGGCAAAGACGACCTGCCCGCCCGCTTCGCCACTTCCTGGTCCGAGCTCGACCATGTAGTCCGCCATCTCGATCGCGGCGAGATCGTGCTCAACGACCAGAACGCTGTTGCCAGCATCGCGAAGACGCTGCAACAGCTTGAGAAGGCGGTCCATGTCCCGCGAATGGAGCCCGATCGATGGCTCATCGAGAACGTAAAGCGTATCGACCAGCTGCGATCCGAGGGAGTTGGCGAGCCCGATGCGCTGCGCCTCACCACCCGAAAGAGTTCGTGTGGCGCGGTTCATCGAGAGGTAGCCGAGTCCGACATCGCGCAAAAACGTCACTCGATCGCGCGCCTCCTTGAGAATCATCTCGGCGACCTTACGCTCGAAATCGGACAGCTCGAGGTCCGTCAGCCATGTCGCGAGCTGATCGACCGGCAGCTCCGCGACCTGCGCGATGTTGAGACCGCCGACGCGTACGCTGAGCGCTTCTGGTTGGAGCTTGGTGCCGTGACAGCGCGGACATTCCTGCGCCGTTTGGTACTGCCGAAGAAAGACGCGGATGTATTGCTTGTACCGCTTTTCCTCGAGGTCTCTCAAAAAAGGGAATATTCCCTTGTAGCCGCGCGCTTTCGAGCGGAGCAGCAGCTCACGCTGCGCCGCCGGAAGCTGCTCCCATGGCTTGTCCAGCGGGATCCGCTCACGCTTTGCGAACTCGGCCAGTGCGCGTCTCTTGTTCTCGTAGCGGGGCTTGGTCCACGGATCGATCGCGCCGTCACGAAGAGAGCGGCTGGGGTAGGGAACGACGAGCGCTTCGTCGTACTCGAGGAT
>DASWDV010000184.1:0-15886 GCA_036395075.1 Gemmatimonadaceae bacterium
CGGAGTGGCTTAGACTCCGAGTACTTTGTCCGCAAGCGACCCTATCGAAGCTTCTCGGCGCCTCCGGTTCCGCGAAACTCACCGGTTTTGCGTCGAACGGCCGGCTTCGCAACGCAGCACCACTGCTCGATCGTCTCATCATCGGCGCGATCCCATCCCTCTGGTATCGGCGCCAGACGCCGCTTCTCACCGACGGTCTCGAAGCATAACCAGCCGTAGGTAAACTCCTTCGCCACCGCAGCGGGGCGCTCTACTTTTCGCTCGGCTTCTCGTCGGTCGAGACCACTCCGCCGCTCGGCGGCATCGGTTCGATCATCCTCATGCACGCGCCGCTGCACGAAGCGACGCTCGGCTGCGGAGGGATGTACTTGCCAGACATCCCAGATCCTTCCCTGACTGTCTTTGAACGTTCGGTGGGTCACACTTCTTCGCGCGGTGGGTTTGAGCATCGAACGCTGCGAAATGCTTGCCAGCTCTGGAGGGATAGTTGTCGAGTCACTCACTCCTGCTCTCAACAGTTTGTCATTGCCTGTTCGTCCGGTCGTCCCGATATTGCCGCGCGACAACAACCCCCTCAAAGGCAAGTATGGCTCCGAGAGTCATGCTGACGGCGCTCGCACTGTGCGGATCGCTCGGCACGTACACCGTCCCGCGCGAGGGGGACACACTGCACGCCCCACGCATTCCCGGCGCTGTCGCGGACTCGGGCCAGGTAGTTCTGACGAACATCTCGAGGGTGCCGAAGACGGTGGAGGTCAATCTCACCGCCGCCGTGACGACGCTGTCGCTCCAGTCCGGCGTCCAGACTGAAGTCTTCGCCTACAACGGACACGTGCCAGGACCAACGCTCGATGTGCGTGAGGGCGACAAGGTCATCGTGCACTTCAGGAACAATCTGCCCGAGCCGACCACCGTTCATTGGCATGGGATCCATCTCCCCGCCGAATCTGACGGCAGCCCATTCTATCCGATCGCGCCGGGCCAGTCGCACGATTACGTCTTCACGGTCGGTCCGGGGACGGCGGGCACGTACTGGTACCACCCGCACCCCGACCGGCGGACGGGTTACGCAATCGGAAAGGGGCTGTTTGGCGCGATCATCGTCCACGCGGCGGACGATCCGCTGCCCGTGATGCCGGAAAAATTGCTGATCCTCGCCGACAATCGGTTCTTACCCAGCGGATCGATCGACTTTCCCGATGCGCAATCCGCCGATGGCGGGCGCGACGAGGAGAACGGGCGTGAAGGCCCGATTCTTTTCGTCAATGGACAGGTGAAGCCGACGATCAGTATTCGGAGCGGCGAAGTACAGCGCTGGCGGATCATCAACGCATCGGCGGGACGGATCTATCGACTCGCTCTCACGGGACATACGCTGGTGCAGGTCGGCACCGACGGCGGACTCTTCGAGAAGCCCGTCGAGATGAAAGAGATCCTGCTCACGACCGGCGAGCGCGTGGAGCTGCTCGTGCGTGGCACCGACCCGCCCGCGGGACGAAGCGTGCTGCAGAACCTGCCGTACGATCGGTATGCGCCGCAGACAAGGCCGGTCGACTGGAAAACAACCCGCGATTTATTGACGCTCCAGACGACGAACGAGGCGGTCGCAACGCCAGCCGCAATCCCCGCAACGCTACGGAAGATTTTGCCGCTCGATACCACGAAGGTGACGGCGGTTCGCACTGTGGTGTTCGGACAGGGCATGATCAACGGGAAGCTGATGGACATGTCGCGCGTCGACGTCAGCACCCGCGTCGGCGCGACCGAGATATGGGAGATCGAGAACATCGTCGGCATGGATCACCCGTTCCACCTGCACGGATTTCAATTCCAGGTTCTCGATCGCGACGGGGTGCCGGAGCCATACCGCGCCTGGAAAGACATGCTGAACATCCCGAAGCACTCGACGGCCCGCATCATCGTTCGCTACGACGACTACCCGGGGAAGTGGATGTTCCACTGCCATATCCTCGACCATGAAGACCACGGCATGATGGGAGTTCTCGAAGTCAAGTAGAAAAAAATTCAACAAGGAGCAAAACGTGACGCGACGGTCGATGGTGTCATCGCGATGTCTCACCTGTCTTCTCACCATCTTCGTCGTCACTGGGTGCGCTGGCCCGGCGCCGTCAGCGTCGTTCGCCGCCAGCGGCAACATGCGGTCCGGTCAGGCAACTCAGGATCAGATTGCACGCGGCAGATTCGTCGTCATCTCCCACGATTGCGGTGGCTGCCATGGCGGCGGCTCCGATCCCGCTTCAGTCGGGTGGCTGGATGGCGTGCGTGACAGCACCCAGGAATTCCACATGGGTCCGTTCGTGACGCGTCCGAAGAATCTGACGCCGGACAATACGACCGGGATGGGACGCTTCACCGAGCGGCAGATCTTCAACTCGCTGCGTTACGGGCTGCGACCTGAAGAGACGCCCGACGTCGAGATCACATCGTCGGTCGTGGGCCGGGGCAATTTTCCTCTCCACCCCCATTATCTCGCGCCCCCGATGCCGTGGCCAGCGTGGCGTCACTTGCCCGATCAGGACCTGTGGGCCATTGCGGCGTATCTCAAGCAGGGCTTGAAGCCATCGCGCAACAAAGTGGCCGACAGCGACGGCCCACCCGATTTCTGGGCAAGCGCGTACACGGTCCAGAGCATCGGTGCGTATCCCGCTCCGCCGTATCCAACAAAGAACGAAAAAGGAGGCCAGTAGCGGTCCGCGGCACCTCCAGCGATCGCAACTGCTACTCCAGTTATCCTTTCACCCTGGGGTAACTGGTAGCCGAATAGCGACGTCAACGGTGTACCCGTCCTTCGCCAACAGCATGCGCAGCAGCTCCACCGCGCTCTCGTTCGCGTGGCGCAGCAGATCGAGCTGAGTCCCGGCTGCGGTGAGCTGCGCTCGCGCCTGACGCTGAATCGCGTCCCTGTCTTCGCGAGTGAACGGGTTCCATAGTCCGCCACGCTCGTCGTAGGTCTGCATGTCGCGGATCTCGACCGCGATCAGCTTCGCGGGCGGAATGCGAATGGTGATGTGGCGCGCGAGGTGGTCTATGGATACGTCAGGACTGTCGCGGAGGTCGATACCCGCGAGCAGACGTCCGGTCACGACTACGAGAGAGCGCTTCGTCGATCCGTACCAGGTATTCTCGTAGACGATGACGTCGCGTACGGTTGCCTCGCTCGAGACGAGCTTCGCGACTGCGCGTATCTGCTGAACGACCACGTCGTGCGTGATCGTCGTCGTGCTGCGGCCAAGGACTCCACCGGGCACGAGCCGGGTGGCGCAATAACCAAAGCCAATCAGAATCAGGAGAGCTACGGCGACTAGAGCGGCACCGACGCCGATGATTCGGCGCGGCCGCTCCTGGGTTGGGCTCGACATGCATCAAGGGTACGGAGCACGGCGCAAAAACAACAGCCTGGCTCAGACTATAACCGTGCCTCCGCGCCACCTTTCGTGCTATCGACCGTGGCCGTCTCCCGCGCCACTGCGGGACGCGTCGGACCGGCGCCCGCGCTGGTCCTCTCGATCGCTGCTGAAATCTCGTCGAGATCCCCACCGGTCAGCGTGAGCGTCGCCGCGCCGATCCAGCCGTCGACCTGCGACGGTGACCGCGCCCCGACGATCGCGCCGGTTACTCCCGGCCATGCCAGCGTCCACGCGATCGCGACCGATGAGACCGTCGTCTTGTGCCGCTGCGCGATTGGCTTCAGCGCATCGCGGAGCGCGATGTTCTTCTCGAGCTGCGGAGTCTGGAAATTTGCCGATTTCTTCCGCCAGTCGTCATCCGCCATCTGCTTCACCCGCTCGGCTGAGAATGTGTCGGTGAGCATTCCCGCCTGCATTGGGCTGTAGACGATCACGCCCGTCCGATTCGCGTGGCACCACGGAATCTCCGTCGCGGTCGCCTCGCGGCGAATGAGCGAGAGCGGCGGCTGCAGCGAATCGACGTGGTGGAACGGCTCGATTTTCCTCAGCAGCGAGACATCGAAGTTGGAGACGCCCATCGCGCGCACTTTTCCCTCCTGATGGAGCTGCTCCATGACGCGCCACGACACTTCGGGCGGAGTACCAGTACTGTCGTCGGGGCGGTGGAATTGGTAAAGGTCGATTCGCTCGACACCTAACCGGCGGAGAGATGCTTCGCACTCGCGGCGGATCGACTCGGGGGTCAGAATGCGCCGGGCGTCCTTCATCGGATCCTTTGGATCGGATACGAGGCCGCACTTCGTGAAGACGTACGGCCGGTCTCCTTTGAGTTGCTTTAGAAATCGGCCGACTACTTCCTCCGAATGGCCCAGGCCGTAGACGGCCGCCGTATCGATCCAGTTCACCCCCAGCTCGATCGCGTGATTCATCGCGGCAAGGGACTCGTCGTCGCTCTGCGGACCCCAACCGTAGGCCCAGCCGCCGCCACCGGTTGCCCACGCGCCGAATCCCACTCGTGTAATGTTCAAGTCAGTGGTGCCGAGCTGGCGAACGGGAAGATTCGTGACCATGGTTTCCACTCCTCGCAGAAAAACATCGCGCGGCGCGATTCAGGAGATGCTAGCAATGCAGTCGACAAACGCAATGGGCGCGGCCACGGCCGTGGCGAACCCAGCCTGGCCTGGTTTGAATCTCGACGAATGGGCCCCGACTCAGACGACGCTCCATCGCTGGATGCAGATCGTCGGCAAGACGCGGCTCGCGTTCGCGCCGATGCAGAATCACTGGTGGCAGACGGTGCTGTACGTCACTGATCGCGGACTGACCACGTCGCCGATTCCGTATGAAGGGCGGAGCTTCGACATCAGCTTCGATTTCGTGAATCACAAGCTCATCGCGCGTACGAGCGACGGCGACACGCGTACGATCGCGCTCATCGCCCAGTCGGTCGCCGACTTCTACGGTGAGTACATGTCGATGCTGCACTCCCTCGACATTGACGCACGGATCTGGCCGGTGCCGATGGAGCTCCCGGACACGCTACGACTCAGCGAGGATCGCATTCACGCGTCGTACGATCCTGATGCGGCCCGTCGGTGCTGGCAGGTTCTCGTGAACGCCGATCGCGCACTCAAGGAATTCCGCGCCCGATTCATCGGTAAGTCCAGCCCCTCCCACTTCTGGTGGGGGTCGTTCGACATATCGTGCACGAGATTCTCCGGACGTCCCGCGCCGCAACATCCGGGTGGAATCCCAAACTGTCCGGATTACGTGACGCGCGAAGCGTACTCGCACGAATGTATAAGCGCCGGATGGTGGCCGGGCAGTGTCGGATCACCCGTAGCCGAGCCCGCGTTCTACGCGTACTCGTACCCTGAGCCAGCGGGCTGCGATGTCGCACCGATCCGTCCCGAGGGAGCGTACTACCAGCGCGACATGCACGAGTGGTTTTTGCCCTACGAGCGGGTCCGTTCAGCGGCGGATCCACACCAGCTGGTGCTGGAATTTTTTCAAAGCACCTACGAGACGGCGGCCGATCGCGCAAACTGGGATCGAGCATCTCTCGAGCGACCGAAGGATTGGACGCCTCCTCCCTCGGCGGCACGGGGTGTGAAGTTCAAGATTGCAAACTGAAGAATGGAACTGCCTGAAGAACGGAACTGCCACTGAAGACTACCTGCTGGGAGCTGTGGGCGGAGCGGCTGGCGGCTGCGAGCCCAACGGCAACCACTGACTTACTGTGGTCGCGTAGTTAGTCACGCAGTTCGCAGTGGGTCTCCCAATCCGCAGTTAGTCAGCAGTCCGCAATGCCCTTGGTCCGCAATCCGTAGTTATTCACCCTAAGGTCGCTCAAATGGAAATCAAATTCAGGCATGACGTCGATCGAGTTCTTGAAGACGCGAAGCTACAGAAGAACGTCCTCCTAGATTTCAGCGCCGCGCCAATGTGAAGCGGCTGCGCTCGGCTGGATGCCGAGGTGTGGCCGGATGAGCGAGTGGTGAAGTTCGTGAATGAGAACTTCATTCCCGCGCGTGTTCACGTCAAAGACGATGCCGAGCTCTACAAGAAGTACAGCGAGCTTTACAGCGCGCCCTGGACGCCGACGATCCTCGAGCTCGACCCCGATGGCGTCGAGCGTTACCGCCTAGAAGGATTTCTACCGCCCGACGATTTTCTCTCGCAGCTCAGGCTCGGCAGGGCGAAGATCGCTTTCGCGCAGGATCAGTGGGACGAAGCCGAGAAGCGGTTCCGCGAGATCGTCGACACGTTTCCGAACACCGATGCCGCGCCCGAAGCGCTGTACTGGGCGGGCGTAGCTCGCTACAAGGCGACGCACAACCACGAGTCGCTCAAACAAACCGCCGACGCATTCAAGCAGCGCTACCAGGCGACGAGCTGGGCGAAGAAAGCGTCCGTCTGGTCTAGTGAAAAATAATTAATGGCTCGCGTGCGACGGGCTCTCCCTCTCCGAACGCGCGAGTAGCTCCTTCACTTCGTCATCGCTCGTCTCGCTGAAGTTCGCGTACCAGAGTCCGACCGCCTGGAACGGCTCCGGCGTCACCGCGCACACGATATCGTCGACTATCTCCCTGAACGATTCACAGGTTTCGGGTGGTGCGACCGGAACAGCGACGACGATCTTGCGCGCACCTTCCTGGCGAAGGGCCTCGACTGCGGCGCGCATCGTCGAGCCAGTCGCCAGACCATCGTCGATCAGAATCACGGTGTGTCCTGTGACATCCGGCGCGGCTCTTCCTGCGCGGTACAGCTGCTCGCGTCGCTCCAGCTCTCGCTGTTCGACCGCCGTCACTCGCTCTATCGCGTCGTCGGGGACGCCGAACATCTGCACGAGCTGGTTGTCGATGATGCGCACGCCACCGGTCGCGATCGCGCCCATCGCGAGCTCCGGATGCCCCGGAAAACCGAGCTTGCGGACGAGGAACACATCGAGCGGTGCGTGGAGTGCGCGCGCAACTTCGTAGGCTACCGGCACCCCGCCGCGCGGCAGGGCAAGGATCAGCAGGTCAGACCGATCAGCATACGTGGAGAGCGCGGAGGCGAGATGCCTGCCGGCGTCATATCGATCCAGGAAGCGGGGCCGCATGATAGAATCTCTACCGCATTCCACCTGCCACGTCGTCCCTTTTTTGGAAGTTCGTACCTCTCATAGGCCTGCAGGAATCGCGGCCAGAGCCTGCCGAGCGCGAATAATCTCCAATCTTAGCTCGTACCAGCCATCACCCTGGTAGTACTGGACGCGCAGATCGTGGTGACCGCCGATCAGCGGGGCGGAGTCGATCGCGGATTCGTGCGGTTTCCAGTCGTAGATCACCAGCGTGCCGTCGACCCAGACTCGCACACCATCGTCACTGATTGTGCGCAGCGTGTACTCTCCCGGCGCAAGATCTACGGAGCCGGTCGCCTCGAGCGCGAAATTCTCGCGCGGCAGTCCCGGTAGTGCGCGGTACCCTTCATAATCGAGTCTCGACAAGCGCAACGTGAGAATCGGCGGCGACCTCGTGAGTCCCGCGAATGCATCGGCGTTCTTGCGTGGATCATTCGTGCTGTCGGTCCACGCGTAGAAGCGCGCGGTCCAGTCGATGCGCGGCTCAAAATGACCGTACGAGAACGGGTACATAGCGCCGGCTTCGAACTGTTGCCCGCGAGGCGAGACGACCGCCTGTCCCGCGTACTCGAGCGTGATCTTCCAATCTCCGGCCGAGTCCGGCTTGGCAGTCACGGCGATCGTGTCCCCGACGCGGCCACTCATTTTCGACAGAGCCGCAACCCCGCGCTCTTCGCTGACGCGCCAGCGGCCAGGAGGACCAAGAACTCTGAGCCGCAGCGGCGTCTCTCTCGCGCTGTCTACCGGCCAGAGCTTTGGCGATCGAAAGTCGTACGGGCCCCAGTCGTCGACGATGATGGCTGAGCGCGGACGTTGAGCGAGTGCCGTGTCCGATCTCCGCGGCATCCAGCCGTTGCGAATTCGGGACGGCGCGAGCAGCGCAATTTCGCGCGGCAGGGCAGGGGGCAACGGAAGCGGCTTATTCTTCGGAGCGCTCTCGATCACGTTCCGCATGAAGGTGTAGCGGGTCGAGTCGTGGATCGCGGCAGTTGAATCCACTCCGAGAAACCGATTGGTCGCGACGGTGATTCCCATCGTTTGCGCCGCCCGCACTCCGACGCGATTGCCGATGAAGATGTTGTCCGTCACTTCGTAATCGCGGCTGCGCGTGTCGCGGTGCTTTGGATATCCCCAGTCCGACGGCTCGATCGGATCGCCCCACACTCGCACTGCGGTCGAATCCCGCAGAAAGACGTTCGACGCGATGAGGTTGCTCTGGCCATGCTCGATCGCGATCCCGGTGCGATTGCCGACAAAGGCGTTGCCGACGATCTTCGAGTCGAAGCTATATCCGCCCCAGAGTCCGTAGTCGTTTCCTTCGACGTGGTTGGCGACGAAGGTGTTTCGGCTGAACGTCGCCTCCATCCCATTCGCGGGCGCAAAACTGAAATCATTTCCCCAGAAAAGATTGTCGTTGGCGCCACCCTGCCCGGTATCCATGGTACTCTGGCCAGCCCATAAGAAGAGTCCGTCTCCGCCATGGGTCATGGAGTTGTATGCGACGACGTTCTTGCCGCTCTGCTCGTAGATCAGCAGGTCCGCGGCGTCCTGCCCGCGGCGGTAGAAGCCTTCGCTGTACCCGCGCACGTCGAAGTCCACGCGGTTATGCATGATCGTGTCGCCGCTCGAGCGGTAGAGGCCGATGCCGACTCCGGAGTTGAACGAGAAATTGTTGTTCCAGACTCGCACACCGTTCGTCCGCACCAGCATCAGACCATTCATTCCCTGGGTCGCGGTGTTATCGCGGATTTCGCCGGCCTCGACGTCGCTGAGGTATGCACCGGCACCGTAGCGGAGCCACTCGTCTTGTTCGTTGTGGTGGAACGACAACCAGTCGACCAGACTCTCGTGCTCGATCAAGCTGTAGAGCCGCGGCTTCCAGTTGTAGCTGAGGTCATTGCCGAGGAGCGAAAGATTCCGAGTGCCACGCGCAAGAATGCCGATCTTGTAACCGCGGATGCGTGCGCCGACGATTCGGACGTTGCGCCCGCCGTCCACCCAGATCGCGATCCCACGGGCGAGATCCGGATTCGAGTCGAGCGGCATTCCCTCCATCGTCGCGCCGCCGAAGTCGATCGTGATGTCGTCGCCGCGAACCGTGACTACAGCTCCCGAATCGAGCGATCGCGGCGCGGCCAGGCGATAGACACGCGGAGCGATTCGCGCTGATCGCGTGATGACGAGACCGGAGCGCAGTTCGATCGTTGGCGCTGTAGCGGTGCGACCAGCTCCCTGCGCCAGCGCGGCCGACGGCGCGCCCGCGATCAGCGCCAATAAAAGGAGAGGGATACGCGAGCGCATCGTGCGAATATAGCCGCGGATGCAAGTGGCTACATCCGCTCGTCAGCACGGGTTTTGCGACCACTGACGATGCGATTCGCATAACGCTCAGCCGCGTGATGAAGGGACTCCAATTCGCGTGACCCCGCCCGCCAACACCAACACTGCCGAGATCGCCACACGCACCGTCGTGGTGCAAGCCGACGGAGTGGATCTCGAAGGCGACCTCGCCGTTCCTCATGGCGCTCGCGGGATCGTTCTCTTCGCGCACGGCAGTGGCAGCAGCCGACACTCGTCGCGGAACAGATTCGTCGCCGAAGAATTACGGCGAGGAGATCTCGGCACGCTCCTCTTCGACTTGCTCACTCCCGACGAAGAACGGGTCGACATGCGTACAGCGCACATTCGCTTTGACATCGGACTGTTGGCGGACCGGCTGATCGGAGCGATGCGATGGCTCGACGCGCAGGAGCAAACGCGCGGCCTGCCAGTCGGATTGTTCGGCGCCAGCACCGGCGGAGGTGCCGCGCTAGTTGCGGCGGCGCGCCGGCCCGATCGCGTCGATGCGGTGGTCTCGCGCGGCGGACGACCGGACCTCGCCGCGGAGGAGCTGCGGATGGTGCGAGCTCCAACGTTGTTGATCGTGGGCGGCCGCGATTCGGTCGTGATCGATTTGAACAAGCAGGCGATGAGACAGATGGTGGCACCCGTTCAACTGGAGATCGTTTCAGGGGCGACCCACCTGTTTGAAGAGTCAGGAACGCTCGAGCAGGTTGCCGAGCTTGCCCGAAACTGGTTCGTGACCTACCTCGGCCTCCAGAGCAACGCACCGCCCCCAGCCTAAAAAAAGGTCAGCAATTTTTTTTTTGGCAAACAATCCGTCAAGGAGCTTTACCGATGAGAGCAAAAGAGATCATGACCAAGAATCCCGAGTGCTGCGAGCCGGACGATACGGCCCGGGAAGCCGCGCGAGTGATGCGTGATTGCGACTGCGGCTGCGTCCCGATCATAGATCCGGATTCAAGGAGGGTCGTCGGTATCGTGACGGATCGCGACCTCGCCATCCGAGCGCTCGCTGAGGGTAAGAGCGCCGACACCAGGCTGCGAGATCTGATGACGTCGGTCGCTAGCTGCTGCGGGCCGGACGACGACCTGCGCGATGTCGAGCGGAGGATGGCCGACCTTCAGGTGCGGCGAATCCCGATCGTCGACGTTGGAGGCCGGTGCGTTGGAATCATCTCGCAGGCAGACATCGCCCGAGCGGCCCGGGACAACGCAGTTACGGAGCAGGAGATTGCGCTGGTCGTGGAGCAGATTTCGGAGGCGCCGCGTCGCAACGGGGGCAGTGGCGACCGATTCAAGGAATCGGGGGTGTCGCCGCAGTTCTAGGTCAACGGCCGTCGCACGAGTTGCAATTGATTTCTGCGTTCCGCTCTGAGCCCTCGCTCGTCCTCTAACAGGGAATCCGCCGCGCTGAGTAGCGCAACATTGGCGGATCGAAGAGGAGCACTGAGCGTGAAGACGTACTTGAAGAAGTATTGCAATTTTTGCGGTCAGCCGATGCAGCCGGAGGCGAAGGAGTGCGCGCAGTGCGGCTGGGACGTGTCGCGCAACGCACCCCCATCGACGGACGCCGGCGACACCAAGGCGAGGATGGGCGTCGCAGCGGGACTCGTCGTCGCCTATGGCGTGCTGTGGTTCATGATTCAAGGAACGCCGCTGCCCGCGCGCGCCGAATCGCCACGCGTTCAACCATATGCCTCAACGCCTGAGTTCGCCGCGGAGCCGGTGACTGCTCCTCCGATACAAATCGGGGCGCTGCCGTCTGCTGCCCCACCGACTCCGGGGGCTGGAACGAAACGATCCGCGCTGGTCAGTACCAAAGTCGCCGACACGAAGGGAACCACCATCCAGCCGCGTGACGCGCTCCAGTACGTCTTCGGAGTCCCGGATACCGATCAGAAATGCAGGCTTGTTGGATCGACAAAGGGTATTGGCGGATTCGGCGGCAACATCGAAGTGTTCCTGCTAACTGATGACGAGTACGTCTTCTGGAACGCCAACCCCGCCGCGATCGCGCAGTCGTCGTGGGGCACCTTCAGGGGATCGGAAAACACTCTCGACTACGAGCTGCCAGGGCCGGGTACGTATCACTTCATCGTGTCGAACGAAATGGCGTCCACGCCGAAGACAATGGCCGTCAAAGCGCAGCTGAAATGCGCTTCATAGCGCCCCGTCGTTCCGACACTCATTTGAATTGATCGCGCGATAGGCGCAGCGCACGACTGCCAATTCGTCAGTCGACCGATTTTTATTGCTCGCTTTCACGGACGTCCCTACCTTGGACGCCGTGATCAGCCACTACACGCTCACCAAGAAAACATTTCTCGCCGGCGCCCAGTGCCTCAAGCGTATGTGGTGGGAGATGTACGAGCCCGCGGCGCCGGAAACGCGTCTCGGCCTCGTCTCGAGATTCAGAATGGAAGAGGGCGCCAAAGTTGGCGTGCTCGCGCGACTCTACGTCCCGGGCGGGCGGCTGATCAAGCGCGGCGGCCGCAGCGTGAACGCCATTCTGGATGAAAGCAAAGCGGCTCTCGCGGACCCATCGGTGCCGGCCATCTACGAATGCGCGGTGATCGCCGACAACACGCTTGTGTTCGCCGACATTCTCGAGCGCGTCGACGGCGGCTTCGTGCTGATCGAGGTGAAGTCCAAGACCTCTGTGAGCGAGCAGAAGCACATTCCCGATGTGGCGATCCAGGCGCACGCACTACGCGCGGCGGGTGTTACGATCGTTCGCTGCGAGATCATGCACCTGAACCGCGATTGCGTGTATCCCGACCTGTCGAATCTGTTCGCCCGCGAAGACGTCACCGATCTGATCGAGGCCAGGATGGAGACTCTCGGCCGCGAGATCCGCGATCAGTTGATCACCGCGCGTCTACCGATTGCTCCAAACGTCGAGACTGGATCGCACTGCAAGCGACCGGATCCCTGTCCGTTCATGGACCGCTGCTGGCCCGTCGCGCCCACGGACCATATCAGCACCCTCTACCGAGTCAGCGAGAAGATGCTGGAGAGCTTCGCGGAATCCGGTTGGGAAACCATCCGCGATCTGCCGGACGATGTGAAGCTCAGCGCGATCGCGGCCCGTCAGCGGCGCGCTCTGCGCGAAGGTCACACGGTCGTCGAGCGAGAAGCCTTGCTCGAAGCAATGAAAACGCTGACCTACCCCGTCGCGCACATCGATTTCGAGACGATCCAGCCCGCCATTCCTCTTTGGAAGGGCTGCAGGCCCTACGATCAGATTCCGGTTCAATTGAGCTGCCACCTTGTGAACGCCGATCACAGCGAGAGCCACAGCCAGTGGCTCTTCGACGGCCGCGGCGATCCTCGGCCCGGCATGGCGCGCGCAATACTCGACGCGTGCGGACCGGCCGCGACCGTGACTGCCTACGGCGCGCAATTCGAGCGCGGCTGCATCGAAAGGCTCGCGGAGGCGTGTCCCGACGAGGCCACGCTGCTCAAGGGAATCGCGGACAGTCTCGTCGACCTGCAACCGATCGTCCGCGAAACCATTTACGACGAAAAGTTTGGAGGCAGCTTCAGCATCAAGAAGGTGGTGCCGGCGCTTGTGCCCGAGCTCCAGTACGACGACCTCCCGATCGCGGAGGCAGAGGTCGCCTCGGTGCAGCTGGCCCGTGTAATCCTCGGCGGACCGACGATTCACCCCGAAGAGAAAGAGGAGCTGCGCAAGTGGCTCCTCGAGTACTGCAAGCGGGACACGGCTGCCATGGTTGCGCTCTCGCAGAGGTTGACCGAGCTGGCCAGCTAAAAGCTGCAGCGCAGTTCTCAGTTGAGTTACTCCTCCTCGTCCGCCCGTCGAGGAAAATCGCGACCAACTGAACTGCGGAATCCTCCTTGCATGGACGCCCCTTGCCTGCACGTCCGCGAGAAGAAAGTGAACCGCATTCTGATCAAGTGCCCCAACACCGGAAAGATGATTTACACGGGTTTCTCGATGGACCCGCAGACGTTCGAAGCATCGCCGATCGAGGAAATGGATCCGATCGTGTGCCCAGCCTGTCACCAGACGCACCGCTGGACGAAGAGAGACGCGCGATTCGAGCGTGATCCGAACGAATGATCAGGAGAAATACTGACCCACCCGGCGGAAAAAGAATTCGCCTCAGCCGGCACGGCGCGGGACAATTCTTGCAGCGCACCAACGGTTTTAACCGGGCGCCGACCGTCCTATCGATGGATAACCAACGACGCAAAGAGGCGATCGCAGCCGCGCGCCATGAAATCGCGCGACGAATCGCGCGCTTTTGTACCTCGCTCTCGAGTGAGGAATTCGAGAATCTCCTTGACCGGATGGCCAACATCCACTGGAAGTACGACGTCCACCCCAACCTCTGCGAGCCAGAGACCACCCCGGACGACCGGCAACAATTGACCGAATAAAGAGGAGCGCCGATGGCTCTCTTCTTTGTGACGTTTCTTTTCGCCCGATGCGTCGTGTTCTTGGTAGGCCGCCAGTGCGGCCTTCACACATTCAGGAGCACACGCTTTTATGAAATTCAAAAATCAGATGCTCGCTGCGGCCGCGCTGTTTTTGGCCGCTGGAGTAGTTGCTTGCAGCACTGACCTGGCCGGCCCGCCAGCTCTGGACGACGCGCAGATAGATGCCGACGTCGCGACAATGTCGGGTGAGACCGTTGCTTCAGACGTCGCTGGCTTCGGTGACAACGTTGCTGCCGCCGGCTCGTTCACGATGGTCGCCCCCAACTACAGCGTCAGCGCGCCTGGTTACAACTCGGCCAGCCAGCCGAGCTTCGGTGCGATTTCGCCGACCTGCAGCTACGCCGCTGGCCGCTACAGCTGCTCGGCAACAACCGAGCAGGGTTTGAGCGTCACCAGATCTTTCGCGTTCTACAACGCACAAGGTCAGACGGTTCAGAACTGGGATGCGACAGTCGTCGAGTCAGTGAACTTCCAGGCTCAGATCGATGGAACTTTCTCGAAGGATCTCGTCTGGAATGCGACGGTGCATAGAACCGCGAACCTGACGGTCAGCGGCTTAATCAGTCTGGCGCCGCAACGCCTATGGAACGGCACTGGCACGGGCACTGAATCGATCTCGCACATCGGTCTCGACGGTGTCAGAAGCCTTGCTGGAACGTCAAGTGTGGCCATAACGAATGTCCTAATGCCCGCGAAAGATGCGGCGAGTCAGAACCCGCTCAGCGGCACCATCACTATGGATGTTCAGTACACCGCGTCGCTCGAGGGCGCGACGGGTACGGTTAGCAAGGATGTATCGAGACATGTTGTGGTAACCTTTAATGGTAGCGCCTCGCCGGCACTGCAGATCGGATTGCTACACTGCGTGCTGCACCTCGACACTCACAGCGTCGACAGCTGCCAATAGTTCTCTGACTTTTTGGTTGGAAAACGCCGCGGGCAAAAAACCCGCGGCGTTTTTTTGTCCCGAAGCGAAGCGGTTTACCGTTTGGTCGTCGAGTGACGAGAGGCTAGCAGGGCCCGAATCTGATTCACCGCGTCGTCGACCTTGTATTGAAGAAGAACATTTCCGAGCGCAGCCGATGCTTTCGTCGGATCTCCGTCGACGCCCGTTCGCGCGGTTTGCGATCCCACGCTCGATGCCAGCTTGTCGCCGCGGATCCAGCGGTGCTGACCGTCGAGCGCCATCAACTCCGATGTGTCATCCGTGCCTGCGTGGACGTCATGCGTCGGAAGTCCATGTGACGCCTCGTACGCATGCGCCTGCTCCTTCTCCTTGAAGTAAACGTCCGGCACGTAGTACACGCGCACGTCACGCGATCTCCACTCTGAATCGAGCTGCCGCGCGACGGCGCCGAGGATGTCCTGGCCGTCACCATGATCGCCCATGATGAACACGTTTCTGAAGCCTGCGTCGATCGCACTCAACGCGAGGTCGTGAACCACCGAACGATACGTCTGCGGAAGGAGCGTCACCGACCCGGGAAATCGCATGTGCCCCGTCCGCTTTATCGCGTCGCCCGTCGGCGCGAACGGCAGGGTCGGATACACGAGCGCGTCCCCAAGCTTGATCGCAACCGCACCTGCCACCCAGCGCGCGATGAAATTGTGCTTGCCGATCGCCATGTGCGGGCCGTTCTGCTCGGTGCTTCCAATGTAGATGATCGCGTTGTTCCTGCCCGCTGCGATCGCGCTCTGGACCTCTGGCCAGGTGAGATCCTCGATGTACACGGAGCGTTGGCCGAGGGCCGATGACGGTGCGCTCATCAAGGCGGCCAGCAAGGCCATCCGACAGAGAAGCGGGACGCGGGAAGCGTCTGTAATTGTTATTCGTTCACAACAATCTGCGCGCACTTGCTCTACCTCATATTGCCGGTATGACCAAGCGAATATCTGCCCGGCTGCGGCCAGACGGCGAGACCGTGCGGTTCTCGCCCAACCGGAATGCGGTGCGTGAGTCTGCCGGTCGAGGTATCGAACACGTAAACCTCGTCGTCGTAACGGCCCGAAACCCACAGCTCCTTTC
>DASWDV010000185.1:0-11106 GCA_036395075.1 Gemmatimonadaceae bacterium
GTGAGAAACATCGCCGACGTGACGACAGCGGTTGCAAAGGGCGACCTCTCGCGCAAGATGACGGTCGACGTGAAAGGCGAGATCCTCGAGCTGAAGAACACCATCAACATCATGGTCGATCAGCTCAGCGCATTCGCCGCCGAAGTCACGCGTGTTGCTCGTGAAGTAGGAACCGAAGGAAAACTCGGCGGCCAGGCGAACGTTCCTGGTGTTGCGGGAACCTGGAAGGACCTGACCGATAACGTGAACACACTCGCAGGAAACCTCACCGGCCAGGTGAGAAACATCGCCGCGGTGACGACGGCCGTCGCACGTGGAGACCTATCGCAGAAAATCACGGTCGAAGCCAAGGGCGAGACTGCGGAGCTCAAGGACACCATCAACACGATGGTCGACCAGCTTAGCGCATTCGCTTCAGAAGTGACGCGCGTCGCGAAGGAAGTGGGGACCGAAGGAAAGCTTGGCGGCCAGGCAGAAGTTCCCGGAGTCGGTGGAACCTGGAAGGATCTCACCGACAACGTGAACGCCATGGCTTCCAACCTCACGGCGCAGATCCGTAACATTGCCAACGTGACGACTGCCGTCGCGAAGGGAGATCTGTCGCGCAAGATCACCGTCGACGTGAAGGGAGAGATTCTCGAGCTCAAGCAAACCATCAATACGATGGTCGACAGCCTGAGCGTGTTCGCGGGCGAAGTGACGCGTGTCGCGCGCGAAGTAGGAACCGAGGGACGACTGGGCGGTCAGGCCAACGTGCCGGGCGTAGCAGGGACGTGGAAGGATCTCACCGACAACGTGAATTTCATGGCGTCGAACCTCACCGGCCAAGTGAGAAACATCGCCGACGTGACGACAGCGGTTGCAAAGGGCGACCTCTCGCGCAAGATGACGGTCGACGTGAAAGGCGAGATCCTCGAGCTGAAGAACACGATCAATACGATGGTCGACCAGCTCAGCGCATTTTCTTCGGAAGTCACCCGGGTGGCCCGTGACGTGGGAACGGAAGGAAAACTAGGCGGACAAGCGCATGTCCCCGGTGTCGCGGGTACCTGGAAGGACCTCACCGACAACGTCAATACTCTCGCCGGCAATCTGACGAGTCAGATCAGGAATATTGCGCTCGTCACTACGGCGGTCGCCAAGGGAGACCTGTCGCAGAAGATCACCGTCGAAGTCCGCGGTGAGATCCTCGAGCTGAAAAACACCGTCAATGCCATGGTGGACTCGCTGCGCGTTTTCGCCGATGAAGTGACGCGCGTCGCGAAGGAAGTAGGTACCGAAGGCAAGCTCGGTGGTCAGGCCGAAGTACCGGGCGCTGCTGGAACGTGGCGAGCGCTGACCGACAACGTGAACGCAATGGCCAATAGCCTTACGTTGCAAGTGCGCGCCATCGCCGACGTCGCGACGGCGGTAACGCGCGGAGATCTGAGCAGGCAGATCGCCGTCGAGGCCCAAGGCGAGCTCGACGAGCTGAAGAACAACCTGAACCAGATGATCGCGAACCTGAAGACGACCACGGAAAAGAACAGCGAGCAGGATTGGCTGAAGACGAACCTCGCCAAGTTCTCGCGGATGATGCAGGGCCAGAAGGATCTGGAAGCTGTATCGAAGCTGATCATGTCGGAGCTGACGCCCCTCGTCTCGGCGCACCATGGCGCCTTCTACATCATGGAGAGTGAGGAGAGCAACACGCCCGTTCTGAAGCTGATCGCGAGCTACGCTTACAAGGAGCGCAAGCACATCGGCAACAAGTTCCACCTCGGTGAAGGACTCGTCGGCCAGGCGGCATTGGAGAAGAAGCCGATTCTGCTCACCAACGTTCCGGACGACTACATCACCATCACCTCGGGTCTTGGCGAAGCACCACCGCGCAACATCATCGTGCTGCCCGTACTGTTCGAGGGCGATGTAAAGGCGGTGATCGAGCTGGCTTCGTTCCTTCCCTTCAGCCAGATCCACCAGCTATTCCTCGATCAGCTGGCGGAGACAGTCGGCGTTGTGATCAACATGATCAGCGCCAACATGAGAACCGCGGAGCTGTTGGAGCAGTCACAGAGCCTGACCCTGGAATTACAAAGTCAGTCCGAAGAGCTGCGCAAGCAGCAGGATGAGCTAAAGAAATCGAACGCCGAGCTCGAGACCCAGGCGACGACGCTGCGTACCTCGGAGGAGCTACTCAAGGACCAGCAAGAGGAGCTGCAGCAGGTCAACGAGGAGCTCGAAGAGAAAGCGTCACTGTTGGCCGAGCAGAATCGAAAGGTCGAATCGAAGAACGAAGAAGTGGAAGCGGCTCGTCTCGCGCTCGAGGAGAAGGCCGAACAGCTCGCGTTGAGCTCGAAGTACAAGTCGGAGTTCCTGGCGAACATGTCGCACGAGCTCAGGACGCCGCTCAACAGCCTGCTCATCCTTGCCCGGCTCCTCAGCGAGAACAAGGATGGAAATCTCACGGCGAAGCAGGTGGAGTTCGCGCAGACGATCCTCACGTCGGGAAGCGATTTGCTCAATCTGATCAACGACGTTCTCGACTTGTCGAAGGTCGAAGCCGGAAAAATGGATGTCAACGCGGCGGATGTGCGGCTCCCCGACGTGAAGGACTTCGTCGAGCGCAACTTCGGCGCGATTGCCGAGCAGAAAGGACTGGACTTCCACGTCGAGCTGACCCCGGACCTGCCGCCGGCGATTTACACCGACGGGGGCCGCCTGCAGCAAGTGCTCAAGAACCTCCTGTCGAATGCGTTCAAGTTCACGGAGGACGGCGACGTCACGCTGACGATCCGGCGCGCGGAGAAGGGCCGTCGATTCCAGAATCCGACACTCGAGGCCGCGTCAGATGTGATCGCGTTCGCGGTGACGGACACCGGCATCGGAATTCCAAAAGACAAACAGCGCCTGATCTTCGAAGCGTTCCAGCAGGCGGATGGAACAACGAGCCGAAGATACGGCGGTACTGGTCTCGGACTCTCGATCAGTCGCGAGATCGCTCGTCTGCTCGGCGGCGAGATTCGCGTCGAAAGCACCGAGAACCAGGGGAGCACGTTCACGCTCTTCCTGCCGGCGCGCTACATCCCGCGTCAGGATGGTCCGGACCGTGATCCGACGGTCGATCGGGATCAGGCTTCAGCGCCTCCCGCGAGCGCAGTCGCGGAGCGCCGTCCCTCCCCGGTGAGAGGTCCGACCCGCCGTAACCAGCGGCGGAGGCCGGCCATCGAAGGTGATGCACTGCAATACAGGCCTGAGCGGCGCGCCGTGCCGCAGAGCGTAATCGCCGACGATCGCGAACACATCGAAGAGGGCGACCGGACGGTACTGGTCATCGAGAACGATCAGAGCTTTGCCAAGGTTCTCCTCGACATGGCGCGCGATAAGGGATACAAGGGCGTCGTGGAGCTGGACGGCGAGGCCGGGCTCAACGCGGCGCGCGAAGTACGTCCTGACGCGATTACGCTCGATATCGACATGCCGGGAATGGATGGCCTTGAAGTGCTCGATCGTCTCAAGCGCGATCCCGAGACGCGCCATGTTCCGGTGCATATCATCTCCGGTGTCGAGCAGAAGCGGGAAGGCCTGAAGGCGGGTGCGATTGCTTATCTGGAGAAGCCTGTCAGCAAGGAGGCTCTCGATACCGCATTCGCGCGCATTTCAACTTTCATCGACACGGTCCCCAAAAGGCTGCTGGTTGTCGAGGACAACGAGACGCAGCGGCAGAGCATCGTCGATCTGATCGGCCATGACGACGTGGAAATCACCGCGGTGCCGTCGGCGGAAGAAGCGCTGAGTAAGCTGCACGAGAAGCACTTCGACTGCATGGTGCTCGACCTCGGACTCCGATCGGGCGGCGGCGCGATGAGCGGCTTCGATTTGCTCGAGAAAGTAAAGTCGGACCCGGACAACCACGATCTTCCAATCATCATTTATACCGGGAAGGAGCTGACCCGGGACGACGAGACGAAGATCAAGAAGTACGCGGAGACCATCATCGTGAAGGATGTGAAATCTCCGGAGCGGCTGCTCGACGAGACGGCGCTCTTCCTCCACCGCATCGAAGCGAAGCTGCCAGAGCAGAAGCGGAAGATGCTGGAGCATTTGCACGATGCGGACTCGGTGGTCGCCGGCAAAACGGTTCTGGTTGTCGATGACGACGTCCGGAACATCTTTTCGCTGACGAGCATGCTCGAGGACCACGGCATGAATGTGCGCTTTGCCGAAAATGGAACACAGGCGCTCGAGCAGCTTCGGAAGGATCAGAACGTCGACGTCGTGCTGATGGATGTCATGATGCCGGAGATGGATGGCTACGAGACGACTAGGGCAATACGCGCGATGGATCAATTCAAGGCACTGCCGATCATCGCGCTGACGGCGAAAGCGATGAAGGGCGATCGTGAGAAGTGCATTGCGGCCGGAGCATCCGACTACATCACCAAGCCCGTCGATACCGAGCAGCTGTTGTCGCTGCTGCGAGTATGGCTGTACAGGTAGAGGAGTCACCGGCCAACACCGGAGAGCCCGAACGGCAGGCGTTCAAGCCCGACCTCGAGCGGATCGAGATCGAGCTGCTGCTCGAAGGAATCTTTCGGCAATACGGCTTCGACTTCCGGGCGTACGCGTACGCGTCGATCAGGCGGCGCTTGTGGAAGCGGATCGAAGAGGAAGGTCTGAGCAGCGTGAGCGCGCTCCAGGAACGGGTGCTCCACGAGCCCGAGATGATGGAGAAGCTGCTCCTCGACCTCTCCATCAACGTCACCGCGATGTTTCGCGATCCCGGTTTTTACGTGACGTTCCGCGAGCACGTCGTACCGCTGCTCCGCACCTATCCATTCATTCGCCTCTGGCACGCCGGGTGTTCGACGGGCGAAGAAGTCTACTCGATGGCGATGCTGCTGCGCGAAGAAGGGCTTTACGATCGATCACGCATCTACGCCACCGACATCAACGAAGTGGTGCTGCAGCGAGCGAAGGCCGGAATCTTTCCTCTCGAGCGGATGCAGGAATACACCGACAACTACATCCGCGCCGGCGGCAAGAGGTCGTTCTCCGAGTACTACACGGCGAAGTACGGTGGAGCGCTCTTCGACCAGTCGCTTACGAAGAACGTGGTCTTCTCGCAGCACAACCTCGTGACCGATCGCTCGTTCAGCGAATTCAACGTGATCCTCTGCCGTAACGTGCTGATCTACTTCGACAAGACTCTTCAGTCGAAAGTTCACGGCCTGTTCTACGACAGCCTGGCGATGTTCGGAGTTCTCATCCTCGGAAGCAAGGAGTCGCTCCGCTTCATGGCGCATGAGGACTGCTACGAGCAGATCGCGCCACCGGAAAAAATCTTCCGGAAGGTGAAGTAACGTGTCGTACTCGATAGTCGCGGTCGGTACCTCGTGGGGCGGGCTGAGCGCGCTGACGAAACTCCTCGGCGCTCTTCCCGCCGATTTTCCAGTTCCGATTGTCGTGGTTCAGCATCGCGGAAAAGATTCCGAGCGCCTCCTCTCGCATTTGCTCCAGGACGCGACTGCTCTAACCGTGTGCGAGATCGAAGACAAGGATCCGCTCGCGCCGGGTACCGTGCACCTCGCTCCGGCGAACTACCACACGATGGTGGAGCGCGGGTACCTCTCGCTCACGATCGAGGAGCCCGTCAGATTCAGCCGGCCGTCTATCGACGTCACCTTCGCGTCGGCGGCGGACGCTTACCAAAGCGAGACGATCGGCGTGGTGTTGACTGGTGCCAACGAGGACGGCTCACGCGGCTTGGCGCAGATCGTGAAGCAGGGTGGAGTTGCCCTCGTGCAGGATCCGAAAACCGCTGAAATTTCAACTATGCCGAAGTCCGCGATCCGAGCGGTGCCGTCGGCGGAAGTGTTGCCTCTCGACAGGATTGGTGCGCGTCTGATGGAGATCGTCCGCGAAGATGCCGGAGTGAGCACCGGCCGGAGAACGGCGCCGTGAGCGACGACCGCGTCAACATCCTCCTCGTCGACGACCGGCAGGAAAACCTTCTCGCCCTCGACGCGATCCTCGAGCCGCTGGGACAGAATCTCGTGCGCGCCAACTCCGGGCCTGAGGCCCTTCGGCAGGTACTCGTCTCCGAGTTTGCGACGATTCTGCTAGACGTGCAGATGCCTGGCATGAATGGCTTCGAGGTGGCCGAGATAATAAAATCGCGTGAGAGGTCGCGCACCATCCCGATAATCTTCCTGAGCGCCATCAGCAAGGAGGACGCGTACGTCTTCAAAGGCTACTCCATGGGCGCGGTCGATTACGTCTTCAAGCCGTTCAATCCCGACGTGCTGAGGTCGAAGGTTGCAGTGTTCGTCGACCTCTTCGTCAAGCAGCGGGAGCTCCAGCACCAGGCCGAGCTGCTGCGGGATGCGGAGAAGCGCGAGCTGGAGCTGGAGCATCGCACTTCGCTGCTGGAGACAGAAGCTCGCTCGGCGGCGAAGCTGTCGCAGATGAACGAGGAGCTCCACCGCCGTCAGATCGCACTCGAACAGGCGATGGGGGCGCGAAACCGCTTTTACGCATCGATGAGCCACGAGCTGCGTACGCCGATCAACGCGGTGATCGGTTACAGCACGCTGATGCTGGACAATATTTACGGTCCGCTGAACACCAAGCAGAAGGAAGGCCTGCAACGTACGCTCAAAGCGGCGCGCCATCTGCTCGAGCTCGTTAATGACGTGCTCGACCTCTCGAAGATCGAGGCGGGCAAGATCGAGCTCTCGCTGCAGCCGGTGATGTTCCCGTCGCTGATCGAGGACCTGTTCGTCACTGTGCGGCCGCTCGCTGACGAGTACGGCTCGACGCTGACCCTCGAGATGGACGCGGAGCCATTCAACATCGTGAGCGATCCTCGACGGGTGCGCCAGATCCTGCTCAACCTTCTCTCGAACGCGATCAAATTCGGTGAGGGCAAGCCGATTCGCGTGACGTGCAAACAGAATGACGAGAGAGGTGTAGAACTAGAGGTAATCGACGAGGGCGTGGGAATAGCGGCGGAAGACATCGCGCGCATTTTCGAGGAGTTCGTGCAAGTCTCGGAATCGAAGCAACCGGGCACTGGCCTGGGGCTGCCGATCTCGAGGCGTCTAGCCCAGCTGTTGGACGGCTCGCTGACCGTCTTTTCGACGCCGGGCCAGGGGAGCACTTTCCGTCTCACTCTCCCGCCCTCTCTAGAGGACGACATGACCTCTACAGCGGCGTTAACGGCTGCTACAGTGGCATAACCCCGGGCCGATATTGGCACAGAGCCTGCCCTCTATGGTAGGACCGACGCGTATAGGGCGCGGGTTAATTCTGGAGGCTTTAAATGTTCAAAAAGTTACTAATCCTTCCGGCCGCGTTTCTGGCGTTTGCCTGCTCGAAGGGCGACAACAAGATGACAGCAGCGGACAGTGCGCTCAATTCTGATCTGTCGACCGCAGCCGCGACGCGGCCGTACACGCCGCTTGACAGCATCACCGCTGCGGAACGCGCCGGACTCGCGACATCCACAGCGCCAACAGCGCTGAGAAGCACCTCGACAGCGCCACGCACGGTTGTGCGTACGCCGGTTCGTCGGACGACGACCGTTCGTCGCTCCTCAGGAGGAACCTACTCTTCGGCGCCGGTTTACAGCGCGCCTGCTCCGCAACCAACGGTTGTGAAGCACACCAAGCGTGACGCCGCGATTGGCGCTGGCGCTGGTGCAGTGATTGGCGCGGTCACCAGCAGGAACAAGGTGAAGGGCGCGATCATCGGTGGCGCGGCCGGAGCGATTCTCGGCGGCATCATCGGGAACAACGTCGACAAGACCAAGAAGTACTAGACGCTGGCTTCGTGGCTGGGGCGCCCCGCACTCGATGAGTGCGGGGCGCTTTTTTTTTCACTGACCACGCACTAGGCGGTCCCACCAATTATCGGTTGTCGGTTATTCGTGTAGTCGCGCTTGCCCCCGGGTCGCTCCTGCCTTAGGATGAACGCGCATGAATTTCGATTCACCGACGGCAGCTCGGCAGGATGACGCCTCACAGCTCCGCGCACTTTGCGTTGCGCGTCATTGCTTTTTGAGTGAGCACATCGCGCGATACTTCGCTGAACTGGGAGTCTCTACCAGCAACGCCGTCGGGCTGGATGCCGCCGCGAATCTTGCCAGGGAAGTTTCGCCCGACATCGTCATCTGCGACTACGACGTGCTCGCGACGCTGCCGCTGGAGATGTGGGAGCACGATGTGCTTCTCTCCAATACTCCGGTCATCGCTGTCAGCCTCACGCGTCACGCCGAGGAGCTGCAGCTGTTCGACGTGAATGGCATAGCGGGCTTTCTCTACCTGCCAACGCTCGACAGGGAGCCGGCGCTCAAAATTCTGCGAGCTGCCGCGACGCGTCCAAAGTACACTTTGCGCGCCCGCGCCTGCGCACCAAGGATCGCGGAGCACAGTTAAATTTAGAAGTATGAGCTCCGACCCGATCACGGGCGTCTTCAACGACGGATACATAAGCGAGGCATACGAAGCCTACCGGCAGGATCCCCAGTCGGTCGACGAGTCGTGGCGTCAGTTTTTCCGATTTGCTGAAAGTCTGAGTGGCGCAGGACCGCCACTTCGTGCTGCGGGCGAAGCTCCTTCGGCGGGACAAATCGATCCCGCCTTTCTTCGCGATGTTGCCGCCGCGGCTGAGCTGGTAGACGCGATTCGCAGTTACGGACACATGGCGGTCCAACTGGATCCGTTGGGAACTCCCCCCGAGGGAACCGCGGAGCTGACGCTCGAATTCCACGGCCTCAGTGACGAGCATCTCGAGAGCATACCCGGCATCGCGCTCGGCGCCTCTGGTGGGAACGCCGCACAAGTCGTAGCTCGTCTGCGTGAGCTCTATTCATCAAGGATCGGATTCGAGATATCGCACCTCGGCAAAATCGAAGAGCGTGAGTGGCTGCGCCAGCAAATCGAGAGTGGCCGTCTCAGCACGCCGCTGAGCGCCGAAGAAAAGCAATCAATTCTGCGTCGCCTGACACAAGTCGACGGGCTGGAGAGGTTTCTCGGTCGCGCGTACCAGGGCTACAAGCGCTTCTCGATCGAGGGCGGTGACGTCCTCGTGCCGATGCTGGATGTTGCGATCGAATCTGCCGCCGCTCACGGCGCGCACGAAGTGGATCTCGCGATGGCGCATCGTGGCCGGATCAACGTGCTCGCTCATACGCTCGGGAAACCGTACGCGACGATCTTCGAGGAATTCGAGGGCAAGCACGCCGCCACCAACGCCGTCAGCGAGACCGGCGACGTGAAGTACCACCTCGGCGCGACGGGCATGCGGGAGGTTGCGAGCGGAAAGGAAGTCGAGGTCGTGCTGATCCCCAATCCGAGTCATCTCGAAGTCGTGAACCCCGTGCTCCAGGGAGTAGCGAGGGCACGCCAGGTTCTCGCCGGAAACGGCGAGCGCAACGAGGCAGCTGTGGTACCGATCTGCGTCCACGGCGATGCCGCGTTCCCAGGCGAAGGAGTGGTGGCCGAGACGTTCAACCTGTCGGGGCTGAACGGTTTCAGGACCGGCGGAACCCTTCACATCATCGTCAACAACCAGGTCGGCTTCACGACTGACCCGATCGACGCGCGATCGACGCGTTACGCCAGCGATCTCGCGAAGGGCTTCGAGGTTCCGATCGTCCACGTCAACGCGGACGACGCGGAGTCGTGCATCCACGTAGTGCGACTCGCGATCGAGTACCGCGCGAAATTCGGCAAAGACTTCCTGATCGACCTGGTCGGCTACCGCCGCCATGGTCATAACGAGACGGACGAACCGGCGTTCACGCAGCCGGCACTCTACAAGAAGATTCGCGCGCATTCCTCTCCGCGAGAGGTGTGGGGGGAACGGCTCGTCGCCGAAGGCATTCTCACCGCCGAAGCCGTGAAGCAGATCGACGCTGATGCAGCGGCAAATTTCGACCGGATCCAGACGGCGATGAAGGCGGGCGAAATCCACCCGCCCGAGTACAATCCGGCAAAGGAAGCCGAGGCCGACCAATCCGGTGCCGGCAGCGGCGAGACGGCTGTGGCGGCGGACCGTCTGCGCGAGCTGAACGACCGTCTTCTTAAATGGCCTTCGTCGCTCAAGGTGAGTCCACGACTGGCGAAGACCCTCGCACGGCGCGGCGAGGCGATGGGCGACGCCGGCGGCATAGACTGGGGACACGCCGAAGCTCTCGCCTTGGCGTCATTGGTGACAGAGGGGAAATCGATCCGTCTCACCGGTCAGGACGCTGAGCGCGCGACTTTCTCGCATCGACAGGCGGTACTACACGATTCCGAGTCGGGCGAGATCTACGTTCCACTTCAGCACGTCGCGGACGGCGAGCCGTCGGCGGGCCGAATGGAGATCTACAACAGCCCGCTCTCCGAGACAGCGGTGCTTGGCTTCGAGTACGGCTACAGCACGGCGGCCGAAGACACTCTCGTTTTATGGGAAGCGCAGTACGGCGATTTCGTGAATGTCGCGCAGCCGATGATCGATCAGTTCATCGCGGCGGATCGCGCGAAGTGGGGCCAGGATTCGTCGATCGTGCTCCTGCTGCCGCACGGCTACGAGGGACAAGGTCCCGAGCATTCGAGCGCGCGTCTGGAGCGGTTTCTTCAGTTGTGCGCCGAGGGGAATCAGCGCGTCGCTTACCCTTCGACGCCCGCCCAGTACTTCCACATTCTGCGGCGGCAGGCGCAGCTGTACGAGCGCCGTCCGCTAATTCTCATGCAGCCGAAGAGTCTGCTGCGCCTGAGCGAAGCGGCGTCGAAGCTGACCGATCTGACCAGCGGAAGCTTCCGTCCGGTGATCGACGATCCCATCGCAGGGCAGAACCGTGAAGCGATAACCCGCCTTGTTTTCTGCACCGGCAAGATCTACTACGATCTGGCTCCTCAGCGTGCGCCCCACGTCGCGCTGGTACGCGTCGAAGAGCTGTACCCATGGCCGGGGAATCAGATCGCTCAGATCGTCGATCTTTATCCGGCGATCGAAGAAGTGGTGTGGGCGCAGGAGGAGCCGAAGAATCAGGGCGCATGGTCTTACGCCTCGCCGCGGCTGCGGATGTCGACTGGGAATGCGTTGTTGACTCGATACGTCGGTCGTCCCGATCGCGCG
>DASWDV010000186.1:0-10023 GCA_036395075.1 Gemmatimonadaceae bacterium
CGTCTCGCTGCAGACGCCAGTCGTCGTGAAATACCGCGACGAGAAAACAGACGCGGCAACGGCGCTCGAATCTTGGCTCCGCTGAAGGTCTCCGGCACCATTCGCGTGCCGGGCGACAAGTCAATTTCCCACCGCGCGCTCATTCTCTCGGCGCTGGCCGAAGGTGAGTCGGTGATACGCGGGATTCTGGACTCTGAAGATGTGGGATCGACCGCGGGCGTTCTTCGTGCCCTTGGCGTGATAATCCCACCCCTCGCGCCCGAGATGCGGGTAAGAGGTGTCGGAGTGCGCGGCTTGCGCGCGCCGCGTCACGCGCTTGACTGCGGGAACAGCGGAACCACCACACGTCTCATGGCTGGCGTCGTCGCGGGGCATCCCTTTGCGGCGCGCTTCGAGGGGGACGAGAGCCTGAGCCGTAGGCCGATGAAACGCGTTGCGGAGCCGCTCACCTACATGGGCGCGCAATTCGTGTTCGAGCACGGTGACGGCTTGCCAATGACCGTTCACGGCGTCGATCTCCGCAGCATCGACTGGAATACCCGTTCCGCGAGCGCTCAGGTGAAGAGCGCAATTTTGCTCGCTGGTCTCGCGTCGTCCGTCGAGGTGCGGGTGACCGAGAGCTCCCGGTCGCGCGACCACACGGAGCGAATGCTGCGCGCGATGGGAGTAGACGTCGAGACCGATGGGAACCAGGTATGTCTCCGGCCAACGGCCAGACTCCAGTCAATCGAGATCGACGTGCCGGCAGATCCTTCGTCGGCAGCGTTCTTTGTGGCGGCGGCGGCACTCGCAAGCGCCGGAGAGCTGGTTCTCACTGACGTTTGTCTCAATCCGACGCGCACGGGTTTTATCGACGCGATGGAGAGAATGGGCGCACAGATCGAGAGAAGGGTGAGCGCGAACAGTGGCGGAGAAGAAATTGGATCGCTGCGCGTGCGACCTGCCAGGCTGAACGGCGTCAGTATCGGAGCTGGGGAAGTAGCATCACTCATCGATGAGCTGCCGCTGCTCGCGTGTGTCGCGGCAGGTGCGGGGGTTGAGCTGGAAATCACCGGAGCGGCGGAGCTGCGCGTGAAGGAGAGCGATCGAATCGCCGTCGTGGTCGGGAACCTGCGCGCCGTTGGCGCCGACGCCGAAGAGCTGCCCGACGGATTGCGCGTGCACGGGTCGCGGCGCAAGCTGTCAGGGACTATCGACCCGCACGGTGATCATCGGATTGCCATGGCTTTCGGCGTCCTGTCAGCCGCGTCGGGAAACGAGATCGTCGTCAGGAATCCCGAATGCGTCGCCGTTTCGTATCCGCGGTTCTGGACGGACCTGCGTATGGTCTCGACGTGAACCGCCGGACTACTGTGATTGCGATCGATGGCCCGGCGGCCTCCGGTAAGTCGTCCACCGCGCAGATGGTGGCCGAAAGGCTGGGGTATCTTCACGTCGATTCCGGCTCGCTCTATCGCGCGGCGACGGCGGCGATGCTACGAATGGAAAAGGATCCATCGACCTGGAACGAGCGACGAGTCCTGGAAGCAGCACTGCCGGTCGAGTTGCGCGACGCTCGCACGTCGTTCTACCCGGTGATCGATGGCCGCGCGCTCGAGGACGAGATTCGTGGACCGGATGTGACGAGGCACGTGTCACGCGTCGCACAGATGCCTGGCGTCCGTGAGTGGGTGAACCAAAAAGTGCGCGCCGCGGCGCGGTCCAAAGATGTCGTCGTCGACGGGAGAGACATGGGCACCGTCGTCTTTCCCGATGCCGACCTCAAGATCTTTCTCGTCGCCGATTCACGCGAGCGGGCGGCCAGAAGGTTGCGGCAACGAGGCACGCCAACGTCGCAAAGGCTTCTCGACGACGAAACAATACGCATCAACGAGCGTGACGCGCGGGACGCCAACCAGACCGTTCCTGCCGCCGATGCGGTAGTGATCGACACGACCGCCCTGACTCAGCAGGAGCAAGTGGAACAGATTGTGAGTCTATCGAAAGAGCGCTCAGCGTGAGCCGGGCGTGGCGTGCCTCTCGTTCCTGCGTGGTCGGGTGGGCACAATCGGGGAGGATGGTGGGCGATGCGTCGTTTCAGTGATCGTGCGGGTCTCGATTGGAGTGCATTCGAAAGCGCGCGGCCCGACGGTCTCCCCGATCGCAGGTCCAAGCCCGCGAGCGTAACCGTCTCTTTCAAGTGCGACGACGGTAGCGAGGTTGCGATGGATCTTCCGGTGGGTGCCCTCGAGGGTCTCACCGATGAGGAACTGATTCTGTTGCTGACCAAGGGGCTCAAGTAACTCGGCGTAGGTGGCTCGGCGGGTATCTGGCCACACGAGTACATAAGCGGGGAGCTCGTAGCGTTTTAGCTACTTAGCCGGGAGCATCACTCGCTGAATCGCGCGTAGACGTCCTGCCGCGCGGCGAAACAGCTCCGCAATGATCGCAGTGAGTTTCGTTTCTGAAGGAAGCTCCGAGCTGAAAAGCTGAGCAGCTTTCAGCTCCCCGCTTATGTACTCGTGTCGCCAGCGAAGCGCCGAGCCCTCAACACGAAGAAATAGCAGAGCAAGTTGACCATCCTCCCTCGATAGTCTACATTTAAAGGCTTGATTCGAACGTATTCAACCCTTTAACCAGCAACATGATAGACTCACCCAACGGCACCACAACCCAAACCGGCACGACGCTGACAGCGCGCGAGAAGCGCGACCTGCAGAAGGCGCAGCTGCGTCCGCTTGCCAACCTGCGACCCGAGCTCTACGACGAAGACGATTATTCGCAGGACGAGCTCGAGACAATGATGGAGATGTACAACGGGACGATGGCCTCGATCGAAGAGGGCGAAATCGTCAAGTCCCGTGTGCTCGATATCCGCGACAACATGGTCGTTCTCGACATCGGCTTCAAATCCGAAGGGACGATCCCGCTCGAAGAGTTCAAGGATCTCCCCGATCTCAAGCCGGGCGATGAAGTCGAAGTTCTCCTCGAGCATCTGGAGGACCAGGAAGGTTCAGTCGTCCTCTCGAAAAAGAAAGCTGACTTCATGCGCGTGTGGGAACGCATCCGCGTTGCCTACGAGAACGACGAACCCGTGCGCGGCACCCTGATCAAGAAGATAAAGGGCGGCGTGGTCGTCGATCTCATGGGAGTCGATGCGTTCCTGCCTGGATCGCAGATCGCGCTTCGTCGCGTGCCCAACGTCGACGAGCTGCTCGGCCAGACCTTCGACTTCAAGATCATCAAGCTCAATAAGCGCCGTCGCAACATCGTCGTCTCGCGTCGAGTAATCCTCGAGCAGGAAAGGGCAGGCAAGCGCGAGAAGCTGATGAAGGAGCTGCAGAAGGATCAGGTGCGCAAAGGCGTCGTCAAAAACATCACCGACTTCGGTGCATTCATCGATCTCGGCGGCGTCGACGGACTGCTCCACATCACCGACATGTCGTACGGACGCATTCAGCATCCGTCCGAGATGGTTCATATCGGCCAGGAGCTCGAGGTCAAGGTTCTCGACATCGATTGGGAACGCGAGCGCATTTCGCTCGGGCTCAAGCAGCTTCAGAGCTACCCGTGGAAGGACGTCGCCGCGAAGTATCCGGTCGGCACTCGCGTGTCGGGCAAGGTTGTCTCGATCACGAACTACGGCGCCTTCATTGAGCTGGAACCGGGAATCGAGGGACTTGTTCACATCAGCGAGATGAGCTGGACGCGCAACGTTCGTCACCCGTCGAAGCTCGTATCGATCGGTGAGACGATCGAGGCGGTTGTCCTCAAGGTCGATCCGAATGAGGAGAAGATCTCACTCGGCATGAAGCAGACTGAGCAGGATCCGTGGATGATGCTCCCCGAGAAGTATCCGGTCGGCACGCGTCTGAACGGCAAAGTCCGCAACCTCACGAGCTTCGGCGCATTCGTCGAGATCGAGCCGGGCATTGACGGACTGATTCACATCTCCGACATGTCGTGGACGAAGCGCGTGCAGCACCCTTCGGAAGTCGTGAAGAAAGGTGACTCGGTCGACGTTGTCATTCTGAACGTCGACGCCGAGAACAAGCGCATCTCGCTCGGCCTGAAGCAGGCGACGGAAGATCCGTGGCTTCGAATCGGCGAGACGTATCCCGTTGGTACCGAGCTCCGCGGAAAAGTCGTACGACTGATGGACAAGGGCGTGGTCGTCGACATCGGCAACGACATCGAGGGCTTTGTGCCGGTCAGCCAGCTGAATTTCGGCCAGCCGGTAAACAGCCCGGCGGACATCGTCTACGAGACGATGAATCTCGACCTCAGAGTTCTCGAGGTCGATCCGATTCACCGCCGCATTGTGTTGGCGGTGACCGGAATTCCAGAAGAGCAGCCGCCGAGACCGGAGACTCCATCGAAGGTCATTCCAATGGAGTCCGACGATTACAACATGTCGGACCCGATTCCGACGCCGCCCGACTCATACGTGGAAGAGCCGGCCTAACAGATTTCGGAAACGGCGCAGGCGAAAAAAAAACGGCCCGCTGATCAGGCGGGCCGTTTTGCATCTTGGCGCGGCCGCGAGGTTCCGTTCGCCAGCTTCTTTCGCGCGCCATCGTTCCGCCTGCTTTTGACATGGGATGTGTCAGCCGGTGTGCCACGATACTCAAGCCCTCCCAGATCGTCCTACTAGGGTCAATGAGTCCAACTTTTTTTCCCGGTCCAATGCGTCAATGATAAGCTCGTCTGCCGCTGGCGAAGCACTGTTGGTTCTGGATGCCAAACTCGTAGTACGCGCCGCGAGTAAGGGTTTCTACGCAATGTTTCGCCTCGCCCCGGAGGAATGCGTTGGCCACAAGGTCTACGAGCTCGGCGGCCGCGCGTGGGACGAAAAACTTCGTCCAATGCTCGAAGCCGTACTTTCCGGCGAGCCACAGGCCGACCACTTCGAGCTGATTCACGACGAAAAACAGGGCGGCGGCGGCGTGCTGTGGCTGAGCGCCCGTCTAGTTCCGTCCGCTGATCTTGCCAATGCGACGATCCTCCTCGCGATAGACGATCTGAGCGCGGGGCGCCCCGTTGAAGAGACTCTTGCCGTCAGAACTCAGGAGCTCCAGGCCTTTGCGGATGTGGCGGGTCGTGGTGCTCACGAGCTGAATAATCTGTTGACGGTCATCCGCATGAATGCGGACCTCATCGAGTCGATTCTCCTCGAGAGCAAGCTTTCGTCGCAGGAAGCGGTCGACATCCGACTCGCTGCCGAGCGCGCGGAAGCTATCACAAAAAAACTCTTGGTGACTAGCCGGCGGGTTCTGCCTCAGCCGACCGGTCTCGACCGCGACGGGTCTGTTCCGCTGCCCGGCTCTCCTTTGAAGGAGTCCGACGAAGAACGAGCTCAGCGCGAATCGGCCGAGGCGGAGTCCGCTCAGGTGAGACGTCTCAATCACGGAGAGCACACCGGTCGCGAGACTATTCTGCTCGTCGACGACGAGAAGGCGCTCCGCAAGCTCGGGAAACGCGTACTCGCCGCCGCCGGGTACCGAGTGCTGGAAGCATCCGATGGAGCAATGGCGCTACGCATCGCAGCCGAAGAAGTCGGTGAGATCGATCTAGTGCTGACCGACGTTGAGATGCCGACGCTCGGCGGACGCGGAATGGTTGACGAGCTGCACGAGCTCAGTCCGGGCCTCAGAGTGCTCTTCATGTCGGGCTACACCGACAACGAGATCCTGCGTCGCGGAATCGGCGCGTCAGCCACCGACTTCCTCCAGAAGCCGTTTACGGCCGAGTCGCTGTGTGCGGCGGTGCGAGCGGTGCTGAGCAAGCCGTCTACGGCGTCTGCGTAACGTGGCTCTGACAACCGCGCCGCGCCGCGAAAGGCCAGCACGGATCCTGATCATCGACGATCAGGAGCAGAACATCCGGCTGCTCGCACGGATTCTGGCGAAGGCCGGTTACGAGCAAGTGGCCTCGACCACGAAGTCGGCAGACGCTTTGGCGCTCCACATGCAATTCAAGCCCGACCTCGTCCTGCTCGACGTGCACATGCAGGAGAAGGATGGATTCCAGGTGTTGGAGGAGATCATCTCGCTCGGGCCAGGCTTCGAGCCGGTGCCCGTGCTCATGATCACCGCCGACGACAGCGCCGACTCGAAGCGGCGTGCTCTGGCCCTTGGGGCGAAAGATTTTGTCGGGAAGCCCTTCGATTCGGCGGAAGTATTACTACGCATTCGCAATCTGCTGGAGACGCGTTTTCTCTATCAGAAGCTGCGCGACCAGAACGCGGAGCTGGAGCTCAAAGTCTCCGAGCGAACGAAAGAGCTGGAGCAATCCCAGCTGGAAGTGCTCGAGCGACTCGCCGCCGCCGTCGAATTTCGCGACGACGATACCGGTAATCACACCAAGCGTGTCGCGGGCGTCTCAGCGATGATCGCCCAGGCGATCGGACTCGAGAGCACTACAGTGGAGTTGATAAGGCGCGCGGCACCGCTTCACGACATCGGCAAGGTCGGAATTCCAGACCACATCCTGCTCAAGGCGGGTCCGCTCACGGCCGAAGAGTTCGAGACGATGAAGACGCACACGGTAATCGGATCAAGAATGCTGTCCAAGGGTCGATCCGAGCTTGTGCGGTTCTCGCAGCGAATTGCGCGCAGCCACCACGAATGGTGGGATGGCTCGGGGTACCCGGACCGCGTCTCGGGACAGAGCATCCCGTTGGAATCCCGCATCGTTGCCATCGCCGATTTTCTCGACGCGCTGACCCACGAACGGCCATACCGTCCTGCGTGGGGAGTCGACGAAACGCTGGAGGAAATTAAGCGCCGGTCAGGAAGCCACTTCGACCCGCAGATCGCAAAGGCCCTGCTCGGAATCGACTGGCGGACGAGCTCCGTACTCGTAGCGTAGCGGCCTTACCCGCGAGTTTTTTGCCTTTATGCGTGGGAGGCCAAGCAGCCAAGATCCCGCGGTTCTCGGACAAAGCTTACTACAGATACCGAGCCCGCAAGATTTGTCGGTGGTGCAACTCGTGCCCCGCGATGATGTACGCGAGCGCCCTCACGGATACCTCGGCGTTGTTAGCGGTGCCGCGCCGGATCCAGGCTTCCTCATCCATATGCCGGAAGAGAAAAACGGTCGATCGACGGACCACCTCGAGCTCTGACGCCAGGTCGGACAATGCGTACGCGTCGAAGTTCGAGTTGCGCACGTAATCGTCCTGCTCGAAGCCCGGAACAGGCGTCGGATCATTGCGCGCGAATCTGAGCGCGCGCGCAGCGAAAATCCGCTCGC
This sequence comes from Gemmatimonadaceae bacterium, assembly GCA_036395075.1. Taxonomy (GTDB): domain Bacteria; phylum Gemmatimonadota; class Gemmatimonadetes; order Gemmatimonadales; family Gemmatimonadaceae; genus UBA4720. The sequence goes on from DASWDV010000186.1 coordinate 7,234, forward strand.
TGTCGATGACATGCCCGACAAGTTCGTTGACGCTCCATTTGTCGGGTGCGTAGCGGTACGTCGACACCGACGCGGGAAGACCACGGAGTTGTGCCAGCGTTTCGCTGATCTGTGTTGTTAAAGTCGAGACCACATCGCCGTCCGGTACCAGGGTGATGTACCTCTCGTAGTACGCGAGATATTCCGACTTCTCCGGTCGGACGGTGCTCGCCGTCGTCATGGTCGCTGTGGTCATCGGTGCCTCCCCGAGCTCGTTGTGCCGAAAGAAATAGAACCAGTCGCTTTGTCGCGCGCCACCTGAGCAGAATTGCCGCCGTCTGAATGGACTGGTATCATCCGGCTTCTCGACGCCCGCAAGGAATGGCAGAGCGACACGATCCGTACATATCGCTGCGCAACCCGAATTTCCTCTGGTACGTCGCCAGCCTCGTGGCGCTGACCCTTGGAACGCAGATCCAGGCGACCGTCGTCGCGTGGCAGGTCTATGCGCTCACCAAAGATCCGCTCTCGCTCGGTCTGGTTGGACTGGCGGAAGCTTTGCCCTTCATCGGCGCGGCTCTTTACGCCGGCCACATCGCTGATCGACACAACCGCAAGCTGCTCTCATTGGTCGCGCTCGCGGTTCAGCTAGGATGCGGAGCCGCGCTGCTCGTACTGACTATTTATGCCAACCGCCTTCTGGTCAGGACGGTGCTTCCCATCTACGCGGTAGTGTGCGTGAGTGGCCTGTCGCGCAGCTTCCTGCAGCCCGCCCGCACCGCGCTTGGCGCCGAGATCGTGCCGCGAGAGACCTACACCAACGCGATCACGTGGCGGTCATCCCTTTGGCAATTTGCGGCGGTGGTGGGGCCGGCAGCGGGCGGAATGCTGTACGGATTCTCGGGCGCGCGACTCGCGTTTGTCGTTGAAGTATTTCTATGCGCAATCGCGCTGGCGCTCTTCGGCCAAATCGCCTACACCCGGCTGCCCGCAGTCGTTACGGAAAGTACCCTCGGGCAAAACCTGACCATCGGCATCCGCTTTCTCATGACGCAGCCCGCGCTCCTTGGAGCGCAGATCCTCGATCTGTTCTCCGTTCTTTTTGGTGGTGCGCCGGCGCTGTTGCCGATCTTCGCATCGGAAATCCTTCACGTCGGACCGCAGGGACTCGGAATATTGCGCGCGGCACCAGCCGGTGGGGCAGTCCTCATCTCGGTGTTGCTCGTTCATCGAAAGTTGAGGGATGCGGGGCCGATTCTCTTCGTGTGCGTCGCCATATTTGGCGTCTCATGGATCCTGTTTGCGCTGTCACGTTGGTTCTGGATCTCGCTGCTGCTACTCGTCATCGGAGGGATGGTTGACAACGTCAGCGTGGTGATCCGATCAACGTTGCTCACCGTCCGCACACCACCGCATCTCCTCGGGCGAGTGTCGGCGGCCAACCAGATATTTATCGGCTCGTCGAACGAGATCGGCTCCTTCGAATCCGGGGTGGCCGCCAAGCTGCTCGGGACAGTGCCATCCGTGATCTTCGGCGGCTTGGTAACGCTTGGAGTGGTTGGCGTGACGGCCTGGAAGATTCCATCGCTGCGTAAACTCGACGAGCTCGCATAAAACGCAGGGTGCCCGAAACTGCTTCTGTTCCAGCAGCGTAAGCGATGCGAGATTTGACCCGTGAGATTGCCGTTGCCAGGACGATCGTTTCTCGACCGACCAATCCACCAGGACGGAGCCAGCATGATGCGCTCGACCGATCTTGCAGATTCGCCGATCCTTGCTCCGACGTCAGCCGTCCCGGGTTGGACGGCGGAATACGCCGTTCCGCTCGGCGGGCCTGGACACCTCCTGCTCGCCACCTTCGAGCAGGCCGCTGTCGGCATCGCTCACCTGACCCTCACCGAGGACTGGATTTCGGTCAACCAGCGTTACTGCGAAATCACCGGTTACACGCGCGAAGAAATTCTCAACTTCAAGGTCGAAGATCTCACGCATCCGGATGACGTGCCAGCGAGCCTCGAATTCATTCGCCGAATTCGCGACGGAGAGCTTCCCGAATACCGAATCGAAAAACGCTACATCCGAAAGGATCACAGGGTAATCTGGGTAAATCTGACGGTGTCTATCGTCCGCTCCGCGAGGGGCGAACCGCTCTATCTCGTCGCGTTCATCGAGGATATCACCCAGCGCCGCGAAGCGCAGGCGGAGGCCAGCAGGTCTTTGTCCCTTCTGCGCGCGACGCTGGAGTCGACCGCCGACGGCATTCTCGTCGTCGACGTCGATGGAAAGATTCTCGACTTCAATCAGAAGATGGCGGACATGTGGGGCGTTCCGGCGGAAATCTTTGCCTCCGGGGATGATCAACGCGCGATCAATGCCGCTCTCGAGAAGCTTGTGGATCCCGACGAGTTCATGGCGAAAGTGACCGAGCTGTACCAGCATCCCGAAGAAGCAAGCTATGACGTCCTCGAGCTCAAAGACGGCCGTACTTTCGAGCGCTATTCCCAGCCGCAGCGGATAGACGATGTTCCGGTGGGCAGGGTCTGGAGCTTCCGCGATGTCACCGCACGGCGGTACGCCGAAGAACAGGCCAACGCGCTTACTCGCGAGCAGGCGGCGCGCGCCGAGGCGGAGAATTCGCAGAAGCGGGCTACGCTCCTGGCTGAAGCGAGCCGCGTACTGAGCGCCTCGTTCGATTATCAGACTACACTGGCGGCGCTGGTTCGCCTCGCGGTTCCCGCGATTGCCGACTACTGTGCGCTGGACATCGTCGAAGCAGAGGACAAGTTCGAGCGCATTGGCGAAGCGCACGTC
>DASWDV010000187.1:0-1743 GCA_036395075.1 Gemmatimonadaceae bacterium
CCTTGTGGGAGTGGCCATACAGGACGAGATCGATTCCCGTAATTTCACTCGCGACGCGCGCCGCCACGTTCTCGCTCGGTACGCCCGTGGTCGCGGTGTCATAGCTGGCAGGCTCGTTGAGTCCGGAGTGAACCGTCACGAGGACGATGTCTGCGCCGGCAGCTCGTACTTCCTTTACCGCCTCCCCGACCGCAGGAACGATATCGCCGAAGCGCAGACGCCCACTGATGTTCTGCGCGTCCCAAAGCGTTACGCCGGGCGTCGTCGCGCCAACGATGCCGACTTTCACGCCTGCCCGTTCGATGATCGTCCATGGACGATAGGCGTGCACGCCGGCGGGATCGATCCGATAGGTGTTGGCCGAGAGGAGAGGAAATCTTGCCTGGCGCACGGCGGAGTCGAGATACGGAACGCCGTAGTTATACTCATGATTGCCGATCGCCGCGGCGTCGTAGTGCATCGCGTTCATCGCCGCGATGACTGGATTCGTGCGGTCGCGCGAAATCCTGGCAGCCACATACGCGAGCGGATTCCCCTGAAGCAGGTCTCCGCCATCGAGCAGTATCACACGTCCGAGATTGGCAGCCCGAACTGAGTCGACGATCGTGGCGGCGCGAGTGAGTCCGCGTACAGCTTCGGCCTGATTGGCGTAGTAATCCCAGCCTCTGAGCCGACCGTGCACGTCGGTCGTGCTGGCGATGACTAGGTCGACTTGCTCCGCGGAACGTTGTAATTGCGCGGGTGCGCACCCCAGCGACATCAGTAAAATCGACCCGAGCCAGAGCGCGGTCCCTCTATCGCGCAAACCCTGTTTTCGCCGCATGAATTGCAAAGCTAGTCGTGCGGGCCGGAGCGAGGGAGTGCAACGTTATCGTAACATGTTCGTGACAGGCGGCGAGTTGACGCGACGTCGTCAGGCCAGACAAGTTCCACGCGTGACTGAACCGAGCGCTCCCGCCGAGCGCGTCCTCGTTGTCGACGACGAGCCCGACATCGTTGCGCTCGTGGCGTATCACCTGGCCAAATCCGGGTATTCTGTTTCGACGGCAACAAGCGGCCCCGAGGGGCTTGCAGTAGCGCGACGGGACAAACCCGCGATAATCGTTCTCGATCTGATGCTACCGGGACTGTCCGGCCAGGAGGTCATGGAGCAGCTGCGGGGTGATCCTTCAACGTCGGGCGTTGCAGTCCTGATGCTCACCGCGCGAAGAGAAGAAAGCGATCGCATTCAGGGCCTCACGCTGGGCGCCGACGATTATCTCACCAAGCCATTCAGTCCGCAGGAGCTGGTACTACGTATCGGCGCCATCCTCCGGCGCGTCAAGGCAGGACGCGAGGAGTCGCAGGACGTGAAACAGGTTGGGCCGCTCAGGATCGACAGCACCGCGCATCGTGTCACCGTTGACGGCCGGGAAGTCGACCTCACTCCGACCGAGTTCAGGCTGCTGTTGCTCCTGGCTGAGCGTAAGGGAAGAGTCCAGCCGCGGAACTTGCTGCTGGAGATAGTCTGGGAAGCGGCTCCCGACATTCAGACCCGAACTGTCGACATGCACGTGCAGCGACTCCGTGCCAAGCTCGGTGCAGCGGGCGAACTGATCGAGACCGTTCGCGGTTTCGGCTACCGTATTCGAAACGTCAGCGAACGATCGTGAAGCTCGCGCACCGGCTGCTCCTTCAGTCGCTCGCGATAGTAGCCGTAATGGTGGTCTCGGTTGTCGTCATCATCGACAACCAGCTTTACTC
>DASWDV010000188.1:0-3735 GCA_036395075.1 Gemmatimonadaceae bacterium
GGGACGGGCGATCGTGCGTCAGCCGCAGGTATTTCTGTTCGATGAGCCTCTCTCGAACCTCGATGCGCAGATGCGCGTCTCGATGCGCCGCGAGATTGCGCGCCTGCATCAGGAGCTCAAGGTGACGATGATCTACGTCACGCACGATCAGGTGGAGGCGATGACGCTTGGTGACCGGATCGTCGTGATGAACAAGGGGCATGTGATGCAGATCGACACGCCGATCAATCTGTACGAGAGACCGAAGAACAGATTCGTCGCGGGCTTCATAGGCAATCCGGCGATGAACTTCGCGGACGGCACGATCGAAGGTGGTGGCCCATCGCGGTTCGTTGCCGAAGGCGGGGACTGGGAAATCAATCTCCCGGCTCGTGTCGCCGCGCCCCTCGCGTCGGCGCGCGGCAAAGCCATCACGATGGGAATTCGGCCTGAGGACGTCTCAATAGTCGCAGGCCCACGGGTTGCCCCTGCTACCGCGACAGCGCGACTCGATCTCGTCGAATCCCTCGGCAACGAGACCTTTATTTACGCGCATGCCGGTCGGAACGACATCACTGCCCGCGTCTCGCCGCCGCAATCTCTGCCGCCGCTCGGTTCCAACGTCGTGCTCGCGTTCAACCTCGAGCGAGCGCATTTCTTCGACACAGTAAGCGGAGATCGGATCGGCTGAGATCAATCTCTCGCCGGGATGAGCCAGTCGCGTTTCTCTTTTGATGAAATGCCAGTGGATCAAGGCTTTCTGCATAGTCGGTACTTCGATTGGGAGACGCCACAACGTCGCATCGGAACGCCACGGAAGCGCAGCGTACGGGTCAAGAGTTCGTCACAAGTAAGTGACCATGTCATGCGGTAACAGCTAAATCCTGCCCTTCCCGCGACCCTCGCTACGGCCAGCTCCCCTCGTCAGGCCCAAAACGTCATTCGCCGCTTGAACGAAGCCGCTCCCCGGAAAGGGGGTGAAGAGGCTTCTGTACAAGGAGTCTTCTTTGTGCGAGCGACAGATCGCTCCGCCAACAGAGCCGCGAATCGTGTCTCTCGCTCAACGATCACGGAGGAATAATGAACGTACACCATATTGTGAAATCGATAGCTGGTGCCCTGGCCCTTGCGATACTTGGAGCCTGCTCCAGCGATTTGACCGGCGCGAACAGGCAGCCAGTGAAGTTTTCGTTCACGACGAAAACGTCGTCCGCAGCGGCGGCGGGAATAAGAATGTCGCCCGATCTGGTTGTCGGGTCGGCCGGTGATCTAGTGCTTACGAAAGTGCAGCTCGTCGTCGACAAGCTCGAGCTCAATCAGAATGACGCGACGAGCTGCGTCGCTGAGATCGAGAACTCCGGGGACGATCACGGCGAAGCAGGTGATGAGTGTGAGGATGTGTCGCGCGATCCAATGCTGGTCGACATTCCGGTCGATGCAGCGGTTCACTCAGTCGTGACGGTTCCGCTTGCACCGGGAACCTACACGAAGCTCGAGCCTGCTCGTCCCACTGCCACCGCGTTCAACACCGCGAATCCGAACCTCGTCGGCAAGAGCGTTCGTGTCGAGGGCACGTACAAAGGCACGCCGTTCGTCTTCACGTCGGCCGTGAACGCGGAGCTGGAGATGGAGTTCAATCCGCCGCTGGTGATCGATGCGACGACCACAAACGCCACGGTCAGTATCGACGTGTCGAAATGGTTCCTCGATTCATCGGGTGCGGCAATCGACCCGAGCACCGCGACGCCAGGCAGCACCGCGCTACAGCGTATCGAGGACAGCATTCGCCGCTCGTTCCATGCTTTCGAGGATGACAACGAGGACGGTGATGACAACGATGATGGGCATCAACACGGATAAAGGCGCGCGTCCTACAAACCATTGTGGCGTGCAGGGCCTCCTACTAAAGGGGCGAGGTAGCTGGTATTAGTTGCGAGGCTTGAGGTAAAACTTTCTACCTCAGTTTCAGGCACCTATCACCTGCAACCTCGCCCCTTTAGTGTAGGCGCCTGCTCTCACGGTATCGACTCGATGGAACGTTGGGTTCTCTCACGCGAAGCTCCTGACGCAGCGGGAAAAACTGACAGCTAGGGAGCTAGTAAGCTCCCAGCTCCCTGCTTATGTATTCCTGAAGCAGGATCGCGCGCGCTTCCAGGACCGAGCAACCTCCAATCAATGAGAATCATGCGATTTGCCAGCGCAGGTTACCTCGCCGCAAAACGGAGTGCAGTAGCTCTTCTCGTCGCGCTCAGTGCCTGCTTGCCTGCCGCTGCCGCGGGACGTCGCTCCGCACCGAGTGCGTTGCAGTACCTCGTCGTCATCTACCTCGAGAATCACAGCTTCGACAATCTCTACGGCGAATTTCCTGGCACGAACGGGCTCGCAAATGCTGGCGCGAAAGCCACGCAGGTCGATCTCACCGGAAAGCCGTTCGCGGTCCTGCCGACGCCGCCGGGTGGCGCGTTTCCGAACAATCTTGCCAACGCCCCGTTCAGTATCGAGCAGTACATCCCGATCAGCGCGAACACGCCGGATCTCGTCCATCGCTTTTATCAGGAGCAGATGCAGATCGATGGCGGCAAAATGGACAAGTTCGCCGCGGTCAGCGACGCGAAGGGGCTGGTGATGGGCTTCTACCACACGTCGAATCTCCCGTTGGCGGCTGAAGCGGCAACCAACACGCTGTGCGACAACTTCTTCCACGCGGCTTTCGGGGGATCGTTCCTGAACCACATCTACTTCATTTCGGCGCGAGTCCCAACTTTTCCCAACGCTCCCGCTGCAATGCGCGCGCAAATCGACGAGCGCGGGAATCTCCTAAGCGACGGCGCCGTGACGCCGGACGGCTACGCCGTCAATACCATGTTCACGGTGAACAATCCGCACCCGTCGATAATACCTGTCGCAGCCCTCGTCCCAAACCAGACGTTCGCGACGATCGGGGACCGCTTGTCGGACAAGGGCGTCTCGTGGGCCTGGTACTCCGGTGGTTGGAACGACGCCGTCGCCGGACATCCAGCTCCGCTCTTCCAGTTCCACCACCAACCCTTTGCTTACTTCGCGAAGTACGCCGACGGAACCGCCGCGAAGACCGAGCACCTGAAGGACGAGACCGAATTCATCGCTGCCGCGCGGGCAGGAACCCTTCCCTCCGTGTCATTCGTCAAGCCACTCGGCGAGCTGAATGAACATCCCGGGTACGCGAATGTCCGGAGCGGTGAGGATCACGTCGAAGAGTTGCTTCGCGCGCTCCGCTCCAATTCGCACTGGCAAAATACGGCGGTGATCATCACCTACGACGAAAACGGCGGTTTCTGGGATCACGTCGCGCCGCCGAAGGTCGATCGCTGGGGTCCGGGGTCCCGCGTTCCGACGCTCGTCATCTCGCCGCTGGCCAGGCACGGGTACGTCGATCACAACTTCTACGACACTACGTCGATTCTCGCGCTCATAGAGCATTGGTGGGGGCTCGAGCCCTTAAGTGCGCGCGATGCGGCGGCGAATGACATGCATGATGTGTTTCAGGCTGAGCGCTGACCGTACAGAACGTACAGAACGTACAGAACTGCGGGCGCCTAACTGGCCACACGAGTACACAAGCGGAGCTGTTAGCTGCCTAGCTTAATAGCCAGGAGCTTCAGACGGAACACCCGGCGGAGACACAGTTATCCTGCCGGCTGGCGTGCAATTCTAGCCCGTACGCGCCGCCTCCAGCGCGCGCACGGAAACGTACTCCGCCTGATCTATGAACCGCTC
>DASWDV010000189.1:0-4391 GCA_036395075.1 Gemmatimonadaceae bacterium
TCACCGAAGACCGATCAGATACTTTCCTTGACAAGATGGCGACTGCCCTCGGCGCGCGACCGGAGGATGTGATTGCATTTGGTCACACTCACAAGCCGTGGCAACGCGTGGTGGGAGGCGTCCAGTTCGTCAATACCGGCAGCGTTGGCCGCCCCAAAGACGGAGATTGGCGTGCGTGTTACGCATCGCTTGTGGTCGAGGCGTCCGGAGTGGAGGTGGAATTCGTGCGGGTGGCGTACGACATCGACGAAGCTGAGCGCGCGATTCGCGCGAGTGAGCTGCCCGATGAGTTCGCGGATATTCTCCGATCAGGTGGAGCTATCGCGCATCAGGCGCAGTAGTAAAAGATCAAGGAGCGCGCTCCTTCTGCAGCCGTCGTGCGACGGCCTCCGCCTGCGCGAAAACGCGAAGAAAATTCTCACCAGCCAGTTTTCTTAAATCGGCGTCTGACCAGCCGCGCCGAGCAAGCTCCGCGAACAGAGCCGGAAACGTCGAGACATCCTCGAGGCCTTGGACCACTTCGGTGATCCCGTCGAAATCGCTTCCGATGCCGATGTGATCGACGCCCGCGACTTTGCGCACATACTCTATCTGGTCAGCGACCTGCGCTAACGTTGCGCGCGGCTCTGGATGCGCCGCCCGCCACTGGTTCACCTCACGCGTAATCGCCGCGGTGTCGTTTCCGTACTTTGCGCGAAGAGACTGGATCACCGGGCGGGTCGACTGGTCGTACAACTGAACTGCGGGCGACACGAAGCCGGTGACGAAAGGCACCATGACGATCCCGCCATTCGTCGTCACCCGGCGGAGAATCGAGTCCGGGACATTCCGTGGAACGTCGACGAGCGTGCGCGCACCGGAGTGAGAGAATATCACCGGCGCCTGACTCACGTTCAGCGCTGCGCTCATCGTTCCTGGTGATACGTGCGCCAGATCGACGAGCATGCCGAGCCTGTTCATTTCGCGCACGACGCTGTCGCCGAATGGCGTAAGTCCGTGATGCCGGGCCGAGTCGAGGGCCGCGTCCGCCCAATCGAGGGTGACGTTGTGGGTGAGCGTCATGTAGCGGACGCCGAGGTCGTAGTACGTGCGGAGCAGCGCGAGCGAGTTCTCGATCGCGTGCCCGCCCTCGAGACCGAGGAGGGACCCGATTTTCCCCTGCTTGAAATCGCGCCGGATGTCTTCGGGCGTGAGCGCGAGCGCGAGCCTGTCGGGATACTTCGCTATCACTCGCCGCGCGATGTCGATCTGCTCGAGCTGTACACGTGCATATCCGGAGTCGCGATAGTCGCCCGGCGTGTAGACCGACCAGAACTGCGCGCCAACCATACCTTTCTTGAGTCGATCGAGGTCAGTATGTCCCGGTGCTCGCTTCCGCAGATCGTATGCGTCCACGTTACCACGGGCGACCGAGTCTTCACGGATCCGCCACGGTAGATCGTTGTGGCCGTCGATGAGCGGAGTCTGGCTGAGGATCCTTCTCGCTCTGGCAAGATAGGGATCATCGGGGGTGGACCGAGACCCTGCCTGGCCAGACAACGGAAGAGCCGCCGCTGCGACAAGGAGGCTGAACAGACTCGTCTGAATCAGGAGCGCAAATCGGTTGTTGTTTCGGTGCTCGAAATGTGAAGGCATGGCGCTTAGGCTAAGGCTGGGACAGGAGCAGCGCAATCAGGAACGGAGGTTGGACGCGATCAAGGGATCAGAGTAGGGCCCGGAGGACTGTCTAGTAGCTCGACCGCTTCGATGCTGTCCACTTCGCGGACGACCAGGCGAATGGGATGGAGCCACTGGAGCCACGGCATCATCCCGCCGGCATCGTCGCGAATAAGGTTGGAGTCAATGCCGTTCGCATCGAGAACCGCCTGTGCGACGTGCGCATCCACTTCATTCGCGAACGTTCTGATGACCGTGTTGAGCTCTGGTAGCTCTCTTTCCATCGCGATCCTTGCCTGATGGCCAAATGGGTGGGGTTCGGCGCGGCATAAAGGGGGGAATAAACCTCTGGCACTCGAGCTCTGAATGAAATCTGCATGCGTGCCACGTCAACTGCACCGCTCGCGGCTCTAGCCCATCTGACGGGTGGCACGTTGTCTGCCCGAACAGGTCATAATGCACTCGTTCTGGACGAACTTTATGAAAGCTTCTTCGCGCCGCTCGGCGGCGTTCTGTCTAATTATCCTTCTGCCGGCCGCTGCCTGCCGTAAGGAGGACAAACCCAAACCGGCCGCGGCGGCTGCGCCCGATACGATGCTGCTGCGCGATCTTGCCGAAGCAAACCGGAACACTGCGACGTTGGCGGCGGCGGACAACAGCCTCAATACTGTCCGAACGGACGAAAACGGCGCGGTTCAACCCGTCACGGAAGAGGTACCGAGGAATCGACCGTCGGAGGTGAAAGTCGCTCCACGGCTCGCACCGAGCGGAAGTCAGATTCTGACGTCGGGGCCGAGAATAGCGGCGCCTATCAAGGCGAATGATGCGCCGAGTCCGACGACTGTATCCCTCGATCGCTCACCTGCGTCGCGGACCTCGACGTCGTCCTCCGGTGATCCGTGCGATTCACCGGCTGCTATCGACCAGCGCACGTGTCTCAATCGCTCGATCGTAGCGAACGACGCGGATCTCAACCGCACCTACCAGGACCTGATCGTTCAGGCGCGAAAGTCGGGCGGGTCGGATCTCGAGGAGCGGTTCAGACAATCCCAGCGCGACTGGATCAACCAGCGTGATGGCGATTGCCGGCAGTCGCAAAGCACCGACGGGAGACTATGGGCCCGAGCACGCGCTCGCTGTCTGGCTGATTATTCCGCCAAGAGAACCGCCGAGCTCCAGCGGAATCTCAGTAGTCTGAGAGGCCAGGGACAATAGCAACAGGGCCTGACACCGCGGTGTCAGGCCCTGTTTTGCCATTAGCGAGGCGTGGCTTTCATTTGCGTTCCGGCGCTCGCCAGTGCCCGGCCTTCGAGAAGCGCATCGATCTCGGCCGCTGCAACCGGACGGGGGCTGATCCACCCACCGCCGAGCGCGTGCGTTGGGACCGTTACACTCGCGACGCTTCCGGTCGGGCTGATTTCTACGACCGCGGTTGCATCGGTCACGCCGCCAACTCCGCTGCTGATGACCAGCACCCACCGGCCGGTCGCGGGTCGCTGCCAACGTACTACGTACATGCCTGTCTGCGATCCCGGACGAATGTCGAGCGCTACGCTCTGTCGCTTGCCATTCACGACGCCCTCGGCGGTTCCCGTCACCGTCTTTGCGACTATCTCGCCGTGGTGGTACGTGCGCACGGTCAGAAACGCGCCGCTTGAAGCGCGGTCGAACGGATTGGCCGGATATTCGATCGCAATCCAGGGTGGTCCAGCCAGGGCGGTGCTGAACGCTGGTAGCGTCAGCGCGGCGGCGAGCGCAAAGGTGCGCAGCAGGGTACGTGTCATGGCAATCTCCTGAAGAAGTTTTGCCGGCGTTCGACGCGTTCAAAGCACCTGGAGGTTTGTCGCCTTCGAACTTCTCGGCGCTTCTACGATGCCGCTCACGACCTCAGGGTTTGACTGCTACTCCGCTGGTTCGGCGCAGAGTTACCGGACCCTTGAAGGTGCGGACCGATACCCTCGCTCCTCCGCCACTCACGTCCATCGTCAGCTCCGCGCCACGACCAAACCGCCCGGGAGTCGGACTGAACTTCGAGAGGTTGTTGGTGATGCCCCCCGCAATCGTCACCACCGAAATGCTTGCGCTCGCCTTCTCGGGAATCGCAATGTCGATACTTCCGCTATGGGTGTCGAAATCGAACGTGCCGCTTCGATCGAGTCTGCCGGCAAAGGTGACGTTGCCCGTGACTGTCTCGATTTTCGTCCGTTCGAACACTCCGCCCCCTCCTTCGACTCTGATCGGACCGCTAACGGTGGAGAACGCCGCGTCGGAGCTCGCGCCGCGGAAGGTGATGGTTCCCGATGCACTTTTCGCTCTTACCCATGGTGGTGAGCCCGAGATGTGAATGTCGCCATCTATCGCTTCCGCGTTCAGCTCGCGCGGATTGCCGACGACGTCGATCGTTCCGCTGACGACGTAGAGATCCAACCCACCGTCGACACCGCTGACATCGATGTTCGCCGTAGCTGTCTTCACCCACAGTCGGACGCGTGAGGGTACCCAGACCTCGACCTGCGCCGGCTTCGGATCACGGTCGTTCGCCGATTCAATGAATATCTTGGCGCCGGTGTAGCCGCCGCCGCCGAACAACTGATCGCCCGTACCGAGCGTTGCGCGCACGAGCACCGTGTCCTTGTTCCAGCCGTGTACGACGACGCTGCCAACCATATTGAGAATGCGCAAAGCGCCTTCCATTCCGAGCGGAATGCGTCGCTCGATCTTTTTCTGAGCGAGCA
>DASWDV010000190.1:0-2603 GCA_036395075.1 Gemmatimonadaceae bacterium
GTCGAAAAGAGTGCTGAGCGAGCGGTGACGGACGCCACTTTGATAGTGAACGCAACGCCGATCGGCCAGCACGACGACGACCAGCCTTTAGACGTTGCAACGATTTCAAAAACCAGCGCGGTTATGGATCTTGTTTACCGCCGCGGAGGAACTCCGTGGGTCAAGGCGGCGAGAGAAAAAGGGGTTCGCGCCGCTGATGGACTCACGATGCTCCTTGAGCAGGGAGCCCTTTCCTTCAACCGCTGGTTCGACAAGGAGCCCGATCGGGAGGCAATGCGGCAATCACTGCTCTAGCGCACGTAGCTATTCGCCGGCGTCTCAGAGATCATCTGACCGGCGCGCTGGATCTCGTGCTGCCACGCGTTTGCGTTTCCTGCGACCGGTTGCTCTCGCGCATGGAGATTGGCATTGTCTGCGGCCTCTGCTGGTCACGACTGCCTCTCCTTCCATCTCCCCAGTGCCAGCGTTGCGGGCATCCGCTCGCCAAGGGAAGCTGCACATGGTGTCAGCTCCTGCCGCCATTCGTGCGCGCAGTACGATCGGTCTGCTGGATGCCGGTCGACCCAGCGTCAGGAATCGTCCACGCCCTCAAGTACGAGGGTTGGTCGCACGTCGCCGACGAATTGGCCAACCGGATGAGCCGGCTGTCGTGGCCACGCGATGTCGTCGACGAGCGGACCGCGCTCGTGCCGATCCCGCTCGCGGCAGCGAGAAAACGCCAGCGTGGCTATAATCAGAGTGCGCTCATCGCGTACGGAATCGGCAGGCGATGGCGCATTCCTGTATGGGAGGATGTCGTCACCAGATCGCGCGAGACGAGCTCGCAGACGCGGTTGACACCCGACGAGAGGCTGGACAACGTTGCAGGCTCGTTTCGTATCGGTAGCAAGCGAACGGAGTTGTTGAAGGATGCACACGTGGTGATCATCGACGATGTGGTGACCACCGCGGCTACTCTCAACGAGTGCGCGACAGTTCTGTACGAATCCGGCGCAAGAATTATCAGTTACGCGACTTTCGGCCGCGCTCACGCGAGTGGGGACCGGCTTTAACCGAATGGAGTGAATGAATGGCAACACGGATCGGCATCAATGGGTTTGGGCGCATTGGACGCCAGGTTGTACGCGCCGCGAAGAACGAAGGTGTCACTGATATCGATTTCGTGGCGGTGAACGACCTCACCGACACGAAGACGCTGGCGCACCTCTTCAAGTACGACTCGGTACACGGCACCTATCAGGGCGATGTAGAGGCCGGAAAGGACTCCATCGTGATCGATGGGGACGAAATCAAGGTCCTCGCCCAGAAGGACCCAGGCGCGCTGCCGTGGAAGGACCTCGGCGTCGAGATCGTGCTGGAATCAACCGGTCGCTTCACTGACGCCGCGGCGGCGCGCAAGCACATCGATTGCGGCGCCAAAAAAGTTCTGATCTCCGCGCCCGCCAAGGGCGAGGACATCACGATCGTCATGGGAGTCAACAGCGACAAGTACGATTCGTCGAAGCACACGATCGTCTCGAACGCATCATGCACGACCAACTGCCTGGTCCCGATGGTGAAAGTCATTCGTGACAATTTCGGCTTTCGTCATGCCTCTATGGTCACGATCCACAGCTACACGAATGACCAGCAGATCCTCGACCTGCCGCACAAGGATTTGCGGCGGGCACGCGCCGCGGCGCTCTCGATGATTCCGACGACGACAGGCGCCGCCAAGGCGACCTCGCTCGTAATTCCGGAGGTGAAAGGAAAAATCGACGGTAGCTCCATTCGCGTTCCGACTCCCGACGTGTCGTACACGATTCTGACGGTGGAAATCGAAAAGGCGGGCGCTACGAAGGAATCGGTGAACGCCGCGTTCAAGCAGGCAGCCGCCGACGGAGCGTTGCAGGGGATCATCCGCTACACCGAGGAGGAGCTTGTGTCGAGTGACTTCATCGGTGATCCAGCCTCATGCATTCTCGATGCGAAGACGACCAACGTCATCGACGGGACGCTGGTGACGGTGCAGGGCTGGTACGACAACGAATGGGGCTATGCCTCGCGCTGCGTAGACATGCTCCGCTTCATGGGGGCGCGTCTCTAGACCGAGCCCGATCATGAAAAAGAAAACCGTCCGCGATCTGGATGACGCACACGTCAGAGGAAAACGCGCGCTCGTGCGCGTCGATTTCAACGTTCCGCTCGACGAGAACGGCAGAATCACCGATGACACGCGGATCCGCGCCTCGCTGCCGACAATTCAGCTACTGCTCGAGCGCGAAGCGCGGCCCGTAATTCTTTCCCACCTTGGGCGGCCGAAGGGGAAGCCCGATCCGAAGTATTCGCTTCAGCCGGTTTCCAAACGGCTCGAGGACCTGATCGGCAGTCCAGTGATTTTCGTCGAGTCGACAGATTCGGACGAGGCGTTACAGGCCTGCCTGAAACTCAGGAAGGGAGAAATACTCCTCCTCGAGAACACACGATTTCTGGGCGGCGAAGAAAAAAATGATCCGCGCCTCGCCCGGGCGTTGGCGGAGCTCGGGGATTTTTTCGTCAACGATGCCTTTGGAGCTGCGCATCGCGCTCACGCCTCAACGGTCGGGGTGGCCGAGCATCTCCGG
>DASWDV010000191.1:0-11984 GCA_036395075.1 Gemmatimonadaceae bacterium
GAAACTACATGGCGGAATACATCCAGCTCAGCCCTGATGGGCGCTGGCTCGTATTCGCGGCAAACGCGGGCAGCGACAGCAATGATGTAGATCGTCGCCACGTCGTGCGGGTTCCGGTCGATCGCGCGACACCCCAGGTGCTGACACCCGGCACCGGCCTCGAGTGGACCCCATTCGTCACCGGCGACGGTCAGTCGATCGCGTTCATCGGCGCGACCGCGCAGCGTCCGCCAGTACCAGGGGTGATGCCGATCAACGGCGGATCGCCCAGGTGGATCGGTCTCGATCGCATCCCTGCCGATTTTCCCACGACCAGCCTTGTCGTTCCGCGGAAAGTCGTCTTCAAATCGAGCGACGGAATGACCATCCACGGTCAGCTCTTCGAAAAAGCCGGCGCGCCCGGGAAAAAACCCGCCGTCATTTTCGTCCACGGCGGACCGCCACGGCAAATGCTTCTCGGCTGGCACTATTCCGATTACTACTCGAATGAGTACGCAGAAAATCAGGAGCTGGCCAATCGTGGATTCGTGGTGCTGTCGGTGAACTACCGGCTCGGGATTGGATACGGTCACGATTTCCACCATGCTTCCGGCGCTGGACGAAGAGGAGCGGCGGAGTATCTGGATGTGAAAGCCGGCGCTGACTACCTCCGGTCGCTGCCGCAAGTCGATCCGTCGCGAGTCGGAATTTACGGCGGCTCTTACGGTGGGTATCTCACCGCGTTGGCGCTGGCAAGAAACTCCGACCTGTTCGCAGCTGGTGTCGACATCCACGGCGTGCACGACTGGACGACCGACGCTCCGCGCACGAGACGTGAAGGCTTCGAACAGCCGCCCGATTACGATCGCGCCAATGAAGTCTCGTTCAAGTCGTCACCGGTAGCTTACGTGAGCGGCTGGAAGTCGCCGGTTCTCCTCATTCACGGCGACGACGATCGAAACGTTCGTATCGCACAGACGGTAGATCTCGTCCAGCGCCTCGCCGCAGCTCGCATTCCCTATGAAGAAATCATCATCCCCGACGACACCCACCACTTCATGCGCCACGCCAATTCGGTGAGAGTCGACAACGCGGTGGCTGAGTTCCTCGCCCGGAAGCTACGCATTGGGGAAGCGAAGTAGCGAAATTGTCGAAAGCGGGAAGCGAGAAGCGAGAAAGAGGCGGGAAGTGGGGCGCGGGAAGCGGGAAGCGAATCGGAAGAACCACGAGGGAACATATATGATCAGCAGAATCTGGCATGGCTGGACAGCACTGGAGAACGCAGACAAATACGAGTCCATGCTCCGCGCGGACATTCTGCCCGGAATTCATCGCATCAAGGGTTACATGGGCGCGTATCTAATGCGACGTGACGCCGCCAACCACGAAGTCGAATTCGTCACCATTACCCAATTCATTGACATCAACGCGGTGAAGGCGTTCGCGGGAGCCGATTACGAGCGGGCGGTGATCGCGCCCGGAGCGGACAAACTACTTGCTCATTACGACGAGCGCTCTGCCCATTACCAAACGCTGCTCACTCCATCGGATGTGAGAGCGCTTGCGGCGCGCACAAGCGGAAGGAATAGGGTCGTCTAGCTACTGCGAGGGCGTTGTTGGCGGCACGCCTCCGAACGCGTTGACGATCGCGAGGCCCATGTTGGCGAGCGTAAGCTGCGGCTCGTTGTCGATGATCCAGCGCTGATCCTTGTTCTCCTTTGTCATCACGCACGCGATGACGCGGTTGCGAAGGTACCAGAGTGTGCACTCGGTTCTCACTGCGTCCGTCTCGCCATCCTTGTGCGCGGCACGAGCTCCTTCGACGTAGCGCTGTAGCATGAAGTCGGTCGTGTTGTGCTCCAGAATGTCCAGCATCGCCGAATCCGACGCTTGATTGACTGCTTTCCCCTGCGCCATCAGCTCGAAGAGGTGCGCCATCTCGTTCGGCGTCGTGACGCCAAGGCCGTACTTCACCGAGCTATCCATCGCGACACTCGAGTTGCGAAGAAAGCTCTTTGAGTGGACTCGCGTGTGCTGCAGGCCGAGTGAGTCCATCTTGGCCCAGACACGCCGGATGATGATGCGATCGAGAAGCAGATTGGTCGCCGTATTGTCGCTGATGGTCGACATGAGCCACGCCGCGTCGTGAACCGTCAAGACCGTTCCGTTGTGCAGAAACTGAATGATTCCTGACCCCGGCACCTGATCGATCTTCAGCACGGTCAGCGGATCGTCGAGCGAGAGCTGACCCTTGGCGACGAGATCATATACCGTCACCAGAATCGCGACTTTGATCAGGCTCGCGGTAGGGAACGTCTCATCCCCGCGCCGGTTGATGCGTGCTCCCGTCTCGAGATCGATGACGCTGTACCCGACGATGCCGTGATGGGCGTCGGCAATCGAGTCGAGCTTCTTCCGTAGGGCGGTAGTGTCCGCGCGAACAGCTTGTAAGCGCGGATTAGCGAAAGAACCAACGCGACTTGCAGCGCAGGCGATGATGCCAGCGAGAAAGATCGCGGCGAACTTCAATTAGACGTGGCCGGCGCCGTCGCGACGGATCCTTCGGGGTCCAACGTCTTCAACACATCGCGCCACGCGAACTTTTTTCCGCTTCCTCTCACCCAATAATCCATCCACGCCATCTCGGCCACCGATTTGAGAAGCTGGTTGCGCGGGTCCGGAATGCCATGGGTGTTGCCAGGATAGACGTAAAACTCGGTTGGGACGCCGAGACGCTTGAGTGCCATGAACAGTTCCTCGGACTGTGGACGCGGAACGCGCGGATCTCCTTCGACCACGTGGATCATCGTCGGGGTCCTGGCGTTCCTGATGTACTTGAGTGGCGACTGGTTCCAGTAGGCGTCGATGTCATCATAAGGCAGCTTGTTGCCCAGATAATACTGACGGTTCCTCTGCACATCGCTCTCGGCGTACATCGAGATCCAGTTCGACGTGCCGGCACCCGTGCTGATCGCCTTGAAGCGATTGGTGTGGGTGAGGATCCAGTTAGACCAGTGACCACCGGCGCTCCAGCCGAGTACGCCCATCTTGGTGCTGTCGACGATGCCCTGCGAGATCAGGTAGTCGACACCGGTCATGATGTCTTCGTAGCCCTTCTGAAAATAGTTGCCGACGATATCGGTCTTGTGCTTCTCGCCGTAATTCGTCGAGCCGCGATAGTTGGGCATCAGGACCGCGTAGCCAGCACCGGCGTAGGTCTGTGCGCCATAACCGCCGTTGAAGCCGAGGACGTCGGCGGCAGCTGGTCCGCCGTGAATGGCGACGATGAGCGGATACCGGGTCCCGGGTTGATAGCCAACCGGCTTGATGAGAATTCCCCCAACGGTTTTGCCGTCGGCCGATTTCCAGCTGATCTCCTCTTCGTCGCCCAGCGCGAAGTTGCGCACCTGAGGATTTGCGTCGGTGAGCTGACGCCAGCTCGCGCGAACTGGAATCTGATCCACCGACTGAATCGTGAAGAGTGTGGGCGGAGTACGAGGATCGGCGTAATTCAGCAGGAGTATCTTCGAGTCGTCGTCCTGATCGAGATTGAGTGAAGCGCGGAGATTCGACACCTGCCGAATGGTGTTGCGCTCGACATCGAGGGCCATCACCTGGTTCGTTGCCTTGATCCCCTCGTTGAAGTAGATCGTCTTCCCGTCTTTCGACCAGAAGCCAATGCTGACGTCGCCATCGAAGGTGTCACCGAGCTTCCTGAACATCCCCCCACGGTTATCGACGCGCCTTAGATAAACCCGCTGGTTGGTCATGCTGTACTGCGTCATGTCGTCCGGCGCCGAGTATGCGATCCACTTGCTGTCGGGCGAGAATTCGACCTCGCTCTCCGGCACTTCGGTGTTGTTTGTCAGGCGCTCGATGTTCCCCGTCGAAGTGTCGAGAAGGAACAGATCGGCATAGAGATCCTGCTCGGTGATGTTCCGCATATACCGATTCGCCGCCGCCCCATGGTAGCCAACCCAGCGTCCGTCATCAGAGATATTGAAGGCGGTGACGCTGATGGTCGTGTCGCGAGTGAGCCTCGTCGCATTTCTTGTGTCGACGTCGAGCGCCCAGAGACTGGACAACGGCGTCGCCATGTTCCGGATCGCGACGTTGAACTTCTTCTCCACGCGAAGTTTCTCGTCTCGATCGAGCGTGTCGGCGGTGATGAAATAGATGCGGCGGCTGTTCGGCGACCACTTCCAGAGTCCCACTCCGGCTTGCTGGTGCGTGAGCTGTACGGGCTTCGCCGAATCGATGCCGCTCACCGGCAGCGCGTAGAGCTGCTCCTCGTCGGTCTTTCCGCTACGGTAGGCGAGCCACTTCCCGTCCTTGCTGAAGGCGAGCGTGGAGACGCCTTCTTTTGCGTCGGTGATCTTGCGCGCCTCGCCGCCATCCGGGCGCATAATGTAGATCTGATTCTGGCTCGCCGCATTCGCACCAGTCGCGCTCGAGGCGCTGGCTGAAGGAGATGGTGTGGCGGGCGCATCACGGTTCGACAGGAAGACAAAAAATTTCCCATCGCGCGACCATCGGGGTGAAGTCTCATTCTTGTCTTTCGTGAACGTCAGCTGCCGTGTCGAGGGAAGTCCCTCTTTGACCGACACGAGATACAAGTCGGTCTGACGCTTTGCCTGGTTCCAGTCGGGCGTCGACAACGTATAAAGCAGCGACTTCCCGTCCGGACTCGGCGTCGGTGAGCCGACGTCCCTCTGGTATTGTCGGTCCAGAAACGTGATTGGACGTCGAGCCACGGCCGAAACCGACGCCTGCGCCATCGCAATAGTCGGTATGAGTGCAGCAGCAACGAGGAACCGGAAACGCGTCATGACAGAGAAGCTGTGGAGTGGGAGTTCTACGCCGGCGAAATCTGGCGCAGGAAAATGTGTTGCCGCACGGAAATATAGAGTCGGAACCACATCCGCACCCCATCCGAGGTCGGCGGCGCACGAGTGCATTAGGGCAAAGGCGGCACTGCGTACGCTTTTTGCCTGAATGCCCGACAAAACGACAATCGCCGCCTCGATTATCGGAGCGGCTTTTTTGCCTGACCTTTTTGGTAACGGGGAGGAAGGGAACCAATGTTGATCAATGGATCGAGCTCCAGGCTGGCATTGCTCGCAATCGCAGCACTCGCGCTCGTGGGGTGCAGCAAGAAGGAGAACTACGGCACCGATACGACCGGCGCGGCGTCGAGCACGGCCATGGCCGACACGTCAGGGATGGCTGCGTCGACAACGCCGTCGGGCGGGGGAAACTGGTCCGACGCCAACATCGTGGCCCTGCTTGATGAAGCGAACGCCGCTGACAGTTCGGCGGGCGCCATCGCCGCGACCAAAGGCACCTCGTCCTCCGTTCGCGATTTTGCCAAGCGGATGGAGCGCGACCACCACCAGCTCCGCGCACAGGGCCAGGCTCTCGCCAAGAAGCTGAATGTCACGCCCGCGCCGCCGTCAGACGATCCCGTGACTTCGATGGCGCAAAACGAAACGAATACGCTTAACTCGACTGCCAAAGGCAAGGACTTCGATAAGGCCTATGTCGACGCCGAAGTAAACGCGCACAAGGCTGTCCTTGACCTGGCAACTAAAGCGGCGGGTCAGACCCAGACCGCCGAGCTCAAGAATCTGATCCAGAAGGCTGCGCCGGTGATAAAGGCTCATCTAGACCTAGCGGAATCGATTCAAAAGAAACTGAAGTAGGTATTTGATCAAAGGCGTAATCTTCGATATCGACGGCACGCTCGTAGACAGCAACGACGCGCACGCACGGTCCTGGGTGGATACGTTCGCGGAAGCTGGCTACGACGTGCCGTTTGATGTCGTGCGACCGCTAATTGGCATGGGCGGCGACAAGCTGCTGCCGAAAACCATCGGCAAGAGCCGCGACAGCGAAGAAGGGAAGAAGCTGGTCAAGCGCCGGTCAGAAATATTCCGTGAGCGATATCTGCCGCATCTGCGTCCACTTAAAGGTGCGCGCGATCTGGTATTGCGCGTTCGGTCGGACGGACTGAAGGCAGTCGTCGCAACATCGGCTAAGGAGGAAGAACTGAAAGGTCTGCTCAAGGCAGCGCAGGTAGATGATCTCATGGAGGAAGAGGCGACAGCCAGCGATGCAGATCGATCCAAGCCGGATCCGGACATCGTTCACGCCGCAATCGAGCAGAGCGGCGTCTCTTCGGAATATCTGGTGATGATAGGCGACACGCCCTACGACATCGAGGCCGCCTCGAAAGCTCACGTGCGCACAATCGCTTTCCGATCGGGCGGCTGGAAAGACGACGCCCTCAAGGGCGCGGTCGAGATCTACAACGGACCAGACGATCTGCTCGCACACTACGAATCGTCAATCATCGGGAAAGAACGTCAGTGAGAACAGCGATCGTGCTGCTACAGGAAGTGGCCCAGACGGTTCAGAACGCTGGACCGCCAGGCAGACCACCGGGCCCGCCGCCTGGGTTCTCGGTGACAGAAGCATTTTTTCAGCTGGTAGAGTTCGTCGGCTATTTTCTCGCGATCGGCGCTGTGGGATTTCGGTTCGGCATCGTGCGCAGAGTGCGCGGAATGTCGGACGACGCTCGGACGATCCTCCGCCCCGATAACGCCGCAATCCTTGGCCTCCTCGGGATCGTTCTTCTCGCCGTCTCCTATCTCGGCGGACCCTACGTCGACGCCATCACGCACCACAAGACATTTGCCGCATCCCTGCCGAAGAATCTGAGGCCGTTCGAGCTGAAGATGCTGATGCTGGCGCTCGGCCTTGTCGGATTCGCGCTGGTGCGCGCCTCGTCCACCATCGGGTGGACTCTTGCAACGATCGGCGTCGTTGTCGCCGTACTCCAGCCGCTTTATACCGGTCGACTTTCGGGCAAAGTCAACGCTGTCCACATCCTCGCCGCTTCCACCTGGCTTGGCACGCTGCTCGTTCTCACACTTATAGGTATCCGCGGCGTGATAAGACGCGGCAGCGTCGCCATCCAGCGCGCCGAGCTGATTTCCGATCTGGTGAACTCCTTTTCGCCGCTTGCCCTCGTGGCAGCGAGCATCGTCGCGATCACTGGGCTGACGACTGCGTGGCTGCACTTGAAGCGCCTCTCAGCGCTCTGGACCACCAGCTATGGCTGGGCGCTCGTGGTCAAACTCCTTTTCGTTCTGATGGTCGCCACGCTCGGCGCCTGGAACTGGCGACGAATCCGGCCCTCCCTCGGCGGCGAAGGATCGGAGCAGAGTATCAAGCGTTCTGCAACGATGGAGCTCACCTTCGCCGCGTGCGTTCTGATTGCTACTTCGGTGCTTGTGACGTTGCCGTCGCCGCGGTAGTGGTCCGCGGGGGAGCGTTCTTCACGTACTTGTCCAGCCAGTTGATGTACTCCCATAGCAAGTGACGCTGTGTTTCGCGCGCCGTATAGCCGTGCGGCTCGAGCGGAAGCTGGACGTAGCGGACGTTACCGCCGTTGCCCTTGATCGCCGCGAAGAGACGCTCTGACTGGATCGGAAAAGTGCCCGAGTTGTCGTCGCGCTGGCCATGAATGAGCAGTACGGGCTCGTTGATCTTGTTCGCGTAATTGAACGGCGACATCGCGTTGTAGACTTCAGGCGCTTCCCAATAGGTGCGCGGCTCGGCCTGAAATCCAAACGGCGTGAGCGTCCGGTTGTAGGCGCCACTCTCCGCTATGCCCGTGCGGAAGATGTCCGAGTGTGCGAGAAGGTTGACGGTCATGAAGGCGCCATAGGAATGGCCGCCGATTCCAATGCGATCGCGGTCGGCGATTCCCATGTCGACGATCTTGTCGACAGCGGCCTGCGCGCTCGCGACGAGCTGCTCGATGTAGCTGTCGTTCGGTTCTTTGCCATTGGCTCCGACGATCGGCATCGTCGGCCCGTCGAGGACGCCGTAGCCGTGCATCAGCAGCATCAGATAATTCTGCCGGCCTGGTCTCTTGAACTGATACGGAGAGCCAACGAGCTGTGATGCGGCATCGGCTGACTGGAACTCGCGCGGATACGCCCAAAAGAAAAAGGGCAACCGGCCCTTCGACTTGTCGTAGCCAGGCGGAAGATAGAGCGTGGCCGAAAGCTTGACACCGTCGGCACGCGTGTAGGTGATGAGCTCGCTCTTCACATTCGCGAAGTACGGAGCCGGATCGCCGAGCCTGGTGACCTGGACCTCAGAGTTGTTCCTGAGATCGCGGACGAAAATGTTCGGTGGATCGGTCGGCGACTCGCGCTGAGTGATGATGCGATTCGCATCCCGATCGATTACTTGAAGAACCTGCTCATACGATGGAGCGGTCGACTGCCAAAGTCTCTCTGTCTTTCCCGTCGTCAGGTCGAAGCGATCGATAAACGGCCGATCGCCTTCAGCCGACGCACCGTTTCCTTTGAGGTAGAGATACCTGCCGTCGCTCGAGCGCAGCGGAACAAGGCGGTTTGTCGCCGGATCCTGTATCAGCACCCACGACCCCGGGTCGGAGTATCGATCCTCGGCGCTGCGGTCCCAAACGAGCTTCGGCGTTACGCCGCCGAGCGCAGATGGATCGATCATCCAGACACGCTGCTTCGCCCCACGCGAGAGTCTGTCAACCAGGAACGCGGTGTTTGGAGACACCCACGTTATTCCGCCAAACCGATACTCGGTCTGGACGAAAGGCGTTGCCGCGCCCGTGAACGGGGCCGAAAGCAGGGAAACCTGATCGCGTTTGGGCACGACATTGCGCGGATTACCCTTGTCCAGAGCCTCGACCATTACCAGAGTCGCCGGAGCATCGACCCGCCAATTTACGATTCGCACTCCGGGCAGAACCGCATCGCGCGCACTCGGCGCTTCTTCCGCGATGTGTGAGTTCCGGATCTCGCGTAGAACTTTTCCATCCATGTTCCACACTTCGGTGCGCGACGGAAAGACATCCATCGGTACCTGATAGGAGTACGGCCGCTGCACTGTCTCGACGAGCAGATAGTTTCCGTCGGGCGACTGCGTGACGCGGGTATGGATGCCCGCGGGTCCGATTGGCGTGATCTTGCCATCGAGACCAACGAGTGAGATCTGATCGGTGAAGTAGTAGTCGAAGAGGCCTTCGTCGGTCGGACCCTGCAGCAGATACTCGTAGGTGCGAGCCGGAGCCGAACGACCGTATGATTCCTGAACGATGACGCCGGTCGGTACGTCGGAAGTCTTCGGGCGTGCGGTGCGATTGGCCGCCCACAATCTGCACACCAGTGGGGCTTTTCCATTGACCCAGCTGCAGCCGGGATCGTCAACGACATTTCCGCGCGCGGTGGTGAAATTGACGCTTGGCGGCGTCAGACGCCGGGCCGTCGCGCTGCCTACATCGGCAACCCAAAGCGCGGTACCCGCTGGGGTCGTGACGGTGAACGCGAGATTCTTTCCATCGCGAGACCAATCCAGGTCGCGGATTCTTCCCGACAAACCTGATCCGGAGATGCGGCGCGTGCGTCCCGTCACGGGATCCAGGATCTCGATCGACATCACGCCGTTGGAAATCGTCGTGTAGGCGAGCTGATCTCCACTCCTCGACCACTCGGCTGATCCCAAGCGTCCGCCAGCGGGAACCTGTAGCGAACGTGCGATCTTCCCATCGACGTTGCTGACCGTCGCCGTTCGGATGCCGATGTTCTCGACGCGATAGTCGGGGTTTGCCCTGATCTTGCTTCCCGCCAGGTAATAAGCGGAGTCGGCCATTTCACTGATCGTGACTGTCCGCGGATCGCTAATGGTTACGAGTACCCATTGTCGATTGGGACTGACGAAGGTCACCGGATTCGCTGGCGCTTCGAGGATCTTCACCAGATCGGCCGGCGGCGACTGATACGTCTGCTGGGCCGACGCAGAGATGAAAGAGACAGGGAGAGGCGCGAAAATCAGGCACGCTATCGTGAGCGAGCGACGAGACGAGAATCTGATCATGGATTTTGGACGGTTGAACGGAGTCGATCCTGGCGAAGCAGGCTTACTACTATATAAGTAAGGATTCGCCGGCTGCAATGTTGTCGAATGACTACTGGCCGGTATGACGCCAATGCGACTCGAGCCATCTCACCGTCACCCTGCTGACCGCGGAGCTCAAGGCAACCGTTGCCGTCACGTCGCTAGCCCAATGCTGGTCTTCATAAACTCGATCCCACGCGACAAGCGCGACTAGACTTCCGCAAAGGGTCGCGATAGGTGTCGAAGTCGTCTGCATCGAGATCGCTTGGGCGATTGCCGTAACGTGGGCAACGTGGGCGGAAGGAAAGGAATGCCAATCTCCGCTGGCGGTGAATGGATGGAAGCGATGTGAATTGCCTTCCACATGCGGCCGCTCACGCCCGATCATCGGCTTGAGTGCCGATTCCACGAGATCGGACGCCACGTAAGCAGCGGCGGTATTGAGCGTACCATTGGCGAACGATTCATGGTGAGTCAACAGCGCGCCGACGTACGTGACCGCCATGGCAGGAACGAGTTTCTGCGCGGTGCCGAGGGGATTGACGGATTTCGCGAGTTGATCGAGCGCGTGGCTATGCCCACGTTGAGTCCATTCGCGTAATTCGGGATCGAGCGTGCTCGAGACCGCGATTCCAACTGGTACGAGCCATGCGACCGCGGGTCCACGCCTGGGAGCAGGCTCGGAGAGCGAATCTTTCTGGGCGACCGCGGTGTTTGAAATCAATAGCAACGAGCTGATCGCATTGACCACGACATTCGAGCGCATGAATCAGACTAGAGAGCGGGAAGCGCAGAGGCAAGGAGTCTTCGCTCGGTGTTGCGCATCCGTGCTGCTGATCGTGTCGATCGCTGCCTGTACCGAGCACGGTATAACGAGTCCCAATCCAATCCCGAATCCCAACGTGCATCCGGGCTTCGACACGAGCATCTACCCAGGCGACGTCGCGATGGCTGCGTGGCGCGAGCCGTCATCGCCCTATGAATGGGTCGGCTATTACCTCCAGGCCCCCTGTCACCGCGACCCCTCGTGGATGGGTAAGCGCTCGACACTTACGTCGATGGGTTGGGGCATGGCAGTGCTATACGTTGGCCAACAGACATTCGACGGAGTGCCGGACATCGAGGTACCGCTCATCTTCGATCGGGTAGCGCCTCTGCCGGTTGATTCGCTGCCGCGTGCGCGAGAGGGGATCATGGTTCCGCCGACAATCGCCGAGGTCCAATCGGGCGCCGTAACATGTTCGCGAACACTGCTTACTACGGAACAGGGGAACACCGACGCAATAGATGCCGTAACGAAGACTGCCGGCGAAGGATTTCCCCTGGGCACAGTGATCTACCTCGACATTGAGCACATGGATGCAATTCCCACGTCGATGGATGCGTACTATCGCGCATGGGTGCAGCAGGTGCTGGCGGATGGGCGGTTCCGGCCGGGGATCTATGTTCACAAGGCCAACGCCGCGGCGATCTATGATGGAGTCCGCCGTGCTTACGCCGACATGAACGCAGGCGGGTCCGCGTTGTTCTGGGTGACGAGCTCGATCGGTTTCTCGATCGATAAATCGCCGGGCGAAGTCGGGTTTCCGTGGGCAAGCGTTTGGCAGGGGATCTTCGATGTGACGCAGACCTGGAACGGCGCGGCAATAAATATCGATGTGGACGTCGCTGCCATGAGCTCGCCTTCGAATCCGTAGGCGGCTGTTGGCAAAAACCCGAGCCGTGAATGAGATTATCTCCCTCTTCAC
The DNA here is from genome assembly GCA_036395075.1 of Gemmatimonadaceae bacterium. Taxonomy (GTDB): domain Bacteria; phylum Gemmatimonadota; class Gemmatimonadetes; order Gemmatimonadales; family Gemmatimonadaceae; genus UBA4720. Next base: position 11,676 of record DASWDV010000191.1, read on the forward strand.
ACCTCATTCGATGCCGCACTTCTCTTCGCGCCCAGTCCTCGCGATCGCTCTGATCGCGCTCGTTCCCGCGACTCTTTTCGCTCAGGCGACGCCTACCTCGAAAACGACTTCTGTAACGTTTGACGCTGACTCCGTGCGACTCGCTGAACTTCCGTGGCGCTCGATCGGACCGGCGGTTACAAGCGGACGCGTTGTCGACTTTGCCGTTCCCGAAGGCCCGAGGGCACAAGTTGGAGAGCGACTTGGCGAGCTGTTCTACGTCGCATCAGCGTCGGGAGGAGTATGGAAGACAACCAACGGTGGAACGAC
>DASWDV010000192.1:0-7400 GCA_036395075.1 Gemmatimonadaceae bacterium
GAGTCATAGGCGATTCCGAATGCCTTGAGATCGGCAGCGGCAAGCGCAGCCCTCATCCGATTGTAGAGGCGCGCGACAGCAGCTCTGAAGGTCGAGTCGCCGCTGGACGGCGACGGCTCAGCGGCGACTGGCTGCCATGGCGCAGTAGTGAGCTCGCGCGCGATTCCCGGCGCCCGATAATCCGAAGCGTTGGGGAACGACGTAGTCCACGCCTGCGCGATCGGATCGGCGCTCGCGTCCGCCGCGATTGTCACCCGAGCGGTACGAGCGTTGACCAATGCGGTCCCCGCGTGCCTGAAGTAGCTCCGTTCCTCTCCGGCCAGTACCTGATGTTGGCCAAGCGGGTAGTTGGACGATGCTGAATAAAGCTCCAGCCGCCAGTACAACGTATCAGCGTGAAACATCGGCTCGACCATGCTTCCCTGCACGTAGACCGGCACGAGATCGTGCACCCGGGTTCTCACATCACGGACCGTTACGAGTCTCGCGCGTCGTGGCACTGAGTCGGAAAGGAGCTCAAGTGATTGATACGCCCACGCGTATCCGAGGCGCGAGAGCCCATCGCCGATCCTTTGTCCGGCGACATCGAGCTGTGGGTCAGCAATGACCACGATCCCGCGCGCGCCGGGATATACAAGGGAGTCCTGACGCAAAAGCTGCTGGCCCGCGGTGGTAGTGACCACGCTGTCGAGCGCGGCAGACACCGCGGACCTGCGAAGTGTCTCATAGGACGCAGCATTGAGCCCGTACGCGCGTCGCGTAAAATCGGCGCGCGTGTCGATGTACGAGCGCTCTCTCGCCGTTTGAACCTCGCGCGGAGTAAACCGTCGAACGAGCCAGGGCACCACTTCCTGCACCGCTATCGACAAGACGACGATAACCGTGACGGCCACGAAACTCGTGCGAAGCTGACCGGTCCATCCGCTGAGAAGAACGGTGATGGCGGCCGCAGCCGTAGCGATCGAGAGCAACAGCAATCCCGGCAGCAGCCACTGGTGGTCGACGTACGAGAAAAGTCCCTCTTCACCGCTGCCGTGTATCAGCAAGTCATACGATTCCAGTCGGTAGCTCCAGACCGTCATGAGAAGCAGGAGTGCGGCGAGCACGCTCAGGTGACGTCGAACGCGCGCACTCATGCGAAGTCCGACTCGTTCCCACCTGAGCCCTGGCGTGAGCGAGTAGAGGATCACGACCACGATCGATACGCTCACGATCAGCAGCATCGCCCACGCATACGCGGCTTTCTCGAACGGAAGCCACGTCGTATAGAAGGCTAGATCGTGGTGGAAGTAGGGATCGCCCTCTCGGAAGCTGACTCGGAGTCGCGCTAGTGCCAATGTAGTCCAGTCGGGAAGCGCGGGCGTAAGCGCCGCCGCAATCGCGATCGAAAGAACGAAGGCGAAGCGATCGATGTACTTGCGTGGAACCGCTTCGCCGAACTCAACGTTTGCGAGGCGCCGGGGCAGCGTCAGCACGCCGATGCTTCTTCCGAGAGCGGCCAGATTGAGAAACGCGACCGCAACGGCGATGACGGATCCGATGCCATATATCAATAGCAGATCACCGGCCCGCTCGCTCCAGACCTGACTTGCGCCGAGCGTCGCGTACCAGCTGTGATCGGCAAAGATCGCGGATGTGGCGCGTCCGCCGATGAGCAGTGCAGCCGCGATGACGGCCCCGATGGCGAGCCGTCTGCGCGTGACCGGCCTCACATCAAACCTTCACGCCTCTGGAGCGGATCCAGCCTTGCATCTCGGCCTGAATCTTCTCCAGCTGCTCTCTGGTTCTCGCTTCGAACCGCATCACCAGCACTGGCTGCGTATTCGATGCCCGGATCAGGCCCCAGCCGTCGCCGAAGATTACGCGCACTCCGTCGACGGTGATGACCTGGTACTTGCTCCTAAAGTAGTCGGTGGCATCCTCGACGATCGCGAACTTCTTGTCGTCGGGGCAATCGACGCGGATCTCCGGCGTCGAGACGAACCGCGGAACGTCGCCAAGCAGGTTGCGAATGCTCTTGCCCGAATCGGCGACGATCTGAAGTAGTCGCGCCGCGCCGTAGAGCGCGTCGTCGAAACCATAGAAGCCCTCCGAGAAGAACATGTGGCCCGACATCTCGCCTCCGACAGGTGCGCGCGTCTCGTGCATTTTCTCCTCCATCAAGGAGTGCCCGGTCTTCCACATTACGGGAACGCCGCCAGCTTTTTCCACAGCTTCGGGGAGCGCTTGCGATGCCTTCACGTCGAACACTATCGACTGACCCTTTCCCGTGCGTTTCAGCGCATCGCGCGCGTAGACGATGAGTAGGTAGTCGCCCCAGATGATCTCGCCCGTATTGTCGATGACGCCGATGCGGTCAGCGTCTCCATCGAAGGCGATTCCGATATCGGCGCGGCCTTTCTTCAATGCCGCAATCAGAGGCTCCAAGTTCTTCGGAACGGTGGGATCAGGGTGGTGATTCGGGAAAGTGCCATCGCTTTCACAGAACAGGTAGCGCGGCTCGACGCCGATCCTGGGGAAAAGCCTGGGTGCCACAAGTGACCCGGCTCCGTTGCCGCAGTCGATGACGACCTTCAGTTGGCGCGAGAGCTTTCCGACGCGGCCTGCAATGTCGTCGATGTAGCGGTCGATGATTTTTTCGCTCCGCAACGTTCCCTTTCCGCGCGGGAATTTCCCAGCCGTCGCGAGGTCGTAGATGTGCTGGATCTCCGCGCCATAAATGGACTTCGTGCCGAGCCCGAGCTTGAAGCCGTTGTATTCAGGAGGGTTGTGCGACCCGGTGATCTGTATTCCGCCAACGACGCTCAAATTGTGCTGCGACCAGTAAGCGAGCGGAGTCGGTACGATTCCGACATCGATAACGTCGATGCCGCTGGCGAGAAGGCCCGCGACCAGCGCGCGATGAAGGGCTACGCCACTCGGCCTGTTGTCACGGCCTACGGAGATCGCTCCCTCTACACCTTTCTCACCCAGGAAAGCGGCGAACGCACCAGCGACTGCCGTCGCCACATCCTCGGTCAAATCCTTTCCGGCGACGCCGCGAATGTCGTACTCGCGAAAGATGTCGCGTGAGAACCGCATTGACCCTAACGTGGCTTGAGGGCGATTTCTTTGCTCACGACGGGTGCGCTGCGCTGAGTGAACGAGACGACCGCGTCGGGGAAGAGTCCGAAGATTAGAATGATTGCCGCTGACGCCCAGACTACGGCACGCGTCCAACCGCTGGTGCGGGCCGGAACACTGGCCTCACTCGGCCGCGGTTTCATGAACATCACCATCACCACGTACAGATAGTACCCGGCGCTGACGAGGCTCGCGACGACGAGAATGACTGCGAGACGAGTCTGCGGGAAAGGCGCCTGGAGCGCAGCCTGCAGCACATACCATTTCGCGAAGAATCCGACGCCGCCGAAGATCGGGAAGCCGAGGAGGGCGAGCATGAAAACCGCCATCGCCACGGCAAGACCGGGCCTCACTGTCCAGAGTCCGGCGTACTCCTCGACCTCCATGTTGTCCTCGCCTGATCTTCCGAGCGCCACGATCACCGCGAACGCGCCAAGCGTCGCCATCGTATAGGCGAACAGGTAGAAGAGGAACGCCGAGCTGCCGAGGCTCGTTCCGACGACGACGGCAACGAGGATGTAGCCGGCGTGGGCAATGCTCGAATAGGCAAGCAGCCGCTTGATGTTTTTCTGCGCGAGCGCGACCAGATTGCCGACGATCATCGTGAGCGCTGCGAGCCACCACACGGCCTCGTGCCAGACGGAAAGCATTGTTGGGAATGCTTCGAGCCAAAGGCGGAAGAATGCGGCGAACGCGGCCGCCTTGACCGCCGCCGCCATGTACGCCGTGATCGGAGTTGGCGCGCCTTCGTAGACATCGGGCGCCCACATGTGGAAAGGCGCGGCCGCAACCTTGAAACCGAAGCCAACCAGCATGAGCGCAATACCGACGAGCAACAGCCCACTGTGCTCCAGATTGAATCGCACAATGTTCGTCTTGATCTCGACGAAGTTCGTTGCCCCGGTGGCGCCATACACGAGTGCGATGCCGTAAAGCAGGAACGCAGTCGAGAATGCACCCAGCAGGAAATACTTTATCGCGCCTTCAGCCGACCGCTCGCGTCGCCGGTTGATGCCGACAAGGACGTAAATGGCGATCGACATTAGCTCGATGCCCAGGAAAACGATGATCAGGTCCCGCGCCGCGGCAAGGATCATCATGCCGGAAGTGGCGAGCAGGAGGAGAACGTGCGTCTCACCCGGCGTGATCCCCTCGCGCACGTTGTAATCGAGCGACATCGCGATGGTTCCGATCGTCGCGATCAGGAAGATCTCGTCCGCCGCCCAGCGAAAGTTGTCGACGGCGATCACACCATTGGATGCGGTGTAGCCGCGGTACGCGTAGAACCCGACCGCCACCATCGTGAAGATGCAAAGCGCAATGCTCAGTATCCCAACGCTTTTCTGGTGCTCGTCACTCTCCGGCCGCCATCCCGACCAGAGCAGCAGCAGCATCGCCCCGCCCATAAGAATGAGATCGGGGCCAAGGGCACTGGTGAGCTGCGCCGGCATGCTCAGGTCGAATTGCATTAGCGAGTCGCGTCTCCGACGCGGGTCGAGGTGCTGCTCTCGACGCGATGCACCAGTAACTGCGCCGAGCCTTCCATCCTGCGCAGCACTGGCGCGGGATAGATGCCGAGCCAGATAATCGTGGCGATAAATGGAAGCAACAGCGCGAGCTCCCGCCGATTGAGGTCAGGGAGATGCACGTTGTCGCCCTTATCGAGCGGGTTGAACAGAATCCGCTGGATGGCCCAGAGCAGATACACCGCTGCGAAGATCACTCCGGTCGTCGCAATGATTGTCAGCACCGGATAGGTTCGGAACGATCCGATCAGCACCAGGAATTCTCCGACGAAGCCGTTGGTGCCCGGAAGTCCGATGCTGCTCAGGGACACGAAAGTAAGGATCGCGGCGAACATCGGCACGACTCGCGCAATTCCTCCGTACGATTCGATCAGGCGCGAATGCCTGCGCTCGTAGATGACTCCGACGAGGAGGAACAAAGCTCCCGTCGAGATGCCGTGATTGATCATCACCATCAAAGCGCCCTGGACGCTCTGCAGCGTAAGCGCGAAGATCCCGAGCATGACGAAGCCGAGGTGGCTCACCGAGGAATACGCCACCAGTTTCTTGAAGTCGGGCTGCACCATCGCGACGAGCGCGCCGTAGATGATTCCGATGACGGCCAGAACGAGGTTGATCATTCTGACCGTCGGATTCATTGCCGCCCCCGGAAAGAGCGGCAACGCGAACCGCAAAAATCCGAACGTCCCCATCTTCAGCATGATTCCAGCAAGGATCACCGATCCCGCGGTCGGAGCTTCGACGTGCGCGTCCGGCAGCCAGGTGTGGAACGGAAACATCGGTACCTTCACCGCGAACGCGAGGAAGAACGCGGCAAATAACCAGAGAGCGGCTTGCTGCGGTATGGCGCCACCAATTCCCAGCAGATGGTCGTAACTGAAGTCGGGCGTGCCAGCTGCCGTTCGCGCGTGCAAGCCGAGGTAGATGATCGCGACCAGCATCAGCAGCGACGGCAGCATCGTGTAGATGAAGAACTTGATGCTCGCGTAAATGCGACGCTCCCCGCCCCAGATCCCGATGATGAAATACATCGGGACCAGCATGACTTCCCACATCACGTAGAAAAGAAACAAGTCCCGCGCGACGAAGACTCCCAGCATGCCCGTCGTGAGAATCAGGAGCAGCGCATAAAAGCTGCGGACCTTCGTCCGGATGCTCGTCCAGCTCCCGAGCACCGAGAGCGGCATGATGAAGATCGTCAGGAGAATCATCATCAGCGCGATCCCGTCGACGCCCAGCGTGAAGCGAGCGCCCCAGCTCGGAATCCACGCGGTGTCGACTGCCGCCTGCCAACCAGTGTCTGACGGATTGAACGACCACCACAGCCCGAGCGACACGACAAATTCCAGCACGAAGAACCAGAAGGCCACCTGTCGCGCCGCGGGAGTCTCGACCGCGGTGCGCGGATCGGCCGGAGCGCGAGCCGGCAGCAGCAGCACGATCACCGCGCCGACAACAGGAATCAGCAGCAACGCCGGAAGCACCCATTGGTTGTAACCGATCGAATCGAGGAAGCTCGCCATGATCAGTTCACCGTAGTGTGAGTGCGCCCAGCATTGCCAGCACACCGACGACTAGAACCCACGCATAAATCCCGACATTGCCGGTTTGCAGACGCGATCCCATCCAGCCAAAGCCGCGCGCCAGCGCGGCGCTCCCGTTGACGAGGAGGCCGTCAATCAATCCATTGTCGACAATGCGCCATAAAAAGTTGCGGGAGACGGCATATGTCGGCGTGACGATCGCGCGGTCCAGGCCCTCATCGACGTAATACTTGTGCGCAACGACTCCCTCGAATCCTGTCTCGGGGACCGCCTCACTCCTGCGCGGTACGCGCCGCGGCTTGAGACGGGCGACGGCAAACAGAATTCCGGCGACGGCGATTATCACCGCCACGCCGATCAGACCTTGTTCGGTCGCAGTAGGCACTCGAGTAGCGCCAGCAGTAATTCGCGCCGTCGCTCCGCCGACCACCGGATCCAGCCACTGGGCGAGGACCTCGCGCGGCCCCAATGGGAGGAGGTCTGTGACTACTTCAGGCAAGTTCAGCCAACCACCGGCCACCGTAAGAATCGCGAGAATGACGAGTGGCCCCGTCATCACCCATGGAACTTCGCCCAGGTACTTCTCTTCCTCTGTGCCGGTGCGAGTTGGCCCATGGAAAGTGTAGATCATCATCCGCGTCATATAGACCGCGGTAAGAAAGGCGGCGGCGAGACCGATGCCGTAGATGACGTAGAGAAGTGCGCCACCCGGAATGCCGAGCCAGCTGGCCGACGCGAGCGTCGATCCCTGCGCTCGCGCGAACACCGAGCCGAGGATTTCGTCTTTCGAAAAGAATCCGCTGAGCGGCGGGATTCCCGAGATCGCGAGAGTCGCAATCCACATCAGGACGCACGTCACCGGCAGAAAGCGCTTCAAGCCGCCCATGTTTCGCATGTCCTGCGCGTCCTCGGTGCTATGTGTCCGGTGGTAGGCGGCGTGCATCGCGTGAATCACCGACCCCGAGCCGAGGAACAGGAGCGCTTTGAAAAAGGCGTGCGTGACAAGGTGAAACATCCCCGACACATAGGCGCCCACGCCAACGCCGATGAACATGTATCCGAGCTGCGAGATCGTCGAATACGCGAGGACTTTCTTGATGTCCCACTGCTTGAGCCCGATTGTCGCGGCAAAGATGGCCGTCACGGCCCCGACCACAGCTACAGTCAGCGAGGCGACCGGCGAAAGAGAAAAGAGCGCGGCACTTCG
>DASWDV010000193.1:0-12824 GCA_036395075.1 Gemmatimonadaceae bacterium
CTGCTCCACGCTGAGGCCGACATCTTCGGCCGCCTCGCTCGCGGTTCGGCCGTGGTTGCGGGCGTGGAGAACCACGTCGAGGAGGTGCGTCGGCATGTTGTAGTAGAACTCCTCCTGCGACTGCGGCAGTGAAAACGTATCTGTGGTAGGAGGGCGCGATGTGATCGACTTCGGGAGGCCGAGGTAATCTGCGAGCTGATATACCTGACTCTTGTACAAATGCGCGATCGGTTTCACATCAGCGAGACCGTCCCCACCTTTGACAAAAAATCCCTGATCATACTCGAGGCGGTTCGGAGTACCGAGCACGGCATAGTGCAGCCGATTCGCGTGATAGTACTCGAGCATCGCGCGCACGCGCTGCTTGAAATTCGATGCGGCGACTATCTGCCGATACTCATTCGCCGGAAGGCGCACCTTGCGCATCTCTCCATTCGGCGGCTGCACGACCAGATAGGTGATGTTGATCCGGTCGCAATCGAGCCGATCCGGCGGGAGCACGAGCTTGCACCCCCAATCATCGGCGAACTCGGGAACCACTCTCCTGATGGCCTCGTTGCGGCGCCGATAGCAGCCAGCTCCCTCGAGCACCGGAGCGATGTCCTCGGTGATGCTTTCTATTCCCAGATCATCGGCGAGAGATTTTGCGAGACTCAAGCTTTCGGGATCGCTTTCCCGCTCCGGAAGGAACAGTCCGAGCACGCGCTTTGGTCCGACAGCGCGCACCGCAAGCGCGGCACAGACTGAGCTGTCGACCCCACCGCTCATTCCAACCACCAGCCCGCGAAGCTTGAGGAGCGTCCCGAGCTGCGCGCGAAGCGCGTCCGCGATACGCGAGCTTTCGACCGCAGGATCGATATCGAGCGAAGAAATCGTGGCCGGCATGTTAGAAGGAGGTCAGAATTGGTAGAGGACCGAAAATCAATCGAAAGGCCCGAGTCGGACCCGGCAATGTGCAAAGTTGGCACCCGGCTTCATGCGTAGCATGGACGTTGACCCGCTACGACTAACTCGCTCAGACTCAATGATTTGCGATCCGTCGTGCCAACACTATTCCTGGCACGCATCGGCAAATGTGTGGCACTCCTGCAACACGGCGAGGTGGCCTTGTGGGTGTCAGACTATAGTTGCGACCAGTACTCGCAAAGCGCCCTTTTCGTCGGTGACAGGCCGCACATTGGCGTATGCCGCATTCCGACTCACCCTGTCCGCGACGAACCGACCATTCCCGGCTCCGACCTCGAAACACAGTGAGCCGCCCGGTCGCACAAATCGCGGCGCATCGGCCAACAGCCGAGAAATCACGCTGAGGCCAAACGCGCCTCCATCGAAAGCGAGCCGTGGCTCGTGATGTGAGATTTCGGCGGCCATCGTTGAGACTTTTGCGGAAGCGATGTACGGAGGATTGCACGTCACCACCGCCGCCTTGCGGTGAAGTTGAGCGGCGTCGATTGCATCGAACAAGTTGCTCGCGACGAAGCTCACGCGCGAAGCGAGTCCCAGATGGTCGGCGTTTCGCACCGCGAGAGCGAGCGCGTCACTCGAGATGTCGGCGCCCAGGACAGTGACTTGTGGATTGCTCGCAGCAAGCGCGAGCGCCACGTTGCCCGAGCCCGTGCACACGTCGATCGCGAGCGCGCCTTTTTGCTCGACGGCAGCGCCGTCGAGGATCTCTATCGCGGTCCGGGCAAGGAGCTCGGTCTCCCGACGCGGGATGAGCGCCTCCGGACCGCACAACATCTCAAGCCCTGCAAAGTGCTGGCGCCCAGTTAAGTGTGCGAGAGGTTTCCCCTCCGCACGAAGCGCGAGCAACTTCCAAAGATGCTCAGCGCCTGCGCCATCAAGGATCGGGAGTTCGTCGTCTCTGCATTTCACGACAGAGCGCGGCTCGCCCGCGGCCGCGAACCAAAGCGCTCTCGCCGTAAGCTCCAGAGTTTCTTCGGGCTTGTCGGGAAGAGGCGACCACACGCTCTCGAGTCGCCCGAGAGCTTCGTGGAAAAGTGAGTCTGTCACCGCGTCAAGCTGGCTCATGACCCACCTCGTCACCCGCCTGAAGCGTGCGCAAATCGAATTTACCGCTCGATGTACGAGGCAGCTCGGACCGCGCCTCTATTCTTCCAGGCTGAAGGTAGGGCGGTAGCTCGGCACGGCAAAAGCGGTGTACGCCTTCCGTGGTGCCACCTTCGCGAAGCACAACGTATCCGATTATAGATTGACCGCGCACTTTGTCGGGAACCGTTCCAACCACCGCTTCAGCGACCTGGCCTGAAGCGTAAATGACATCCGCAATCTCGTCGGGACTGATTCGATAGCCCAGGCTCTTGATAAGCCCGTCACGACGCCCGACGTAATACAGCAAGCCATCAGGGTCGCGACGGACGAGGTCTCCGGAAAAAACCACGCGTTCTGAATCCGGCATGCCGCTCGAACGAAGAGGATTGGGTCGGAAGATGCGCGCAGTCGTTTCCGGGTCATTCCAATAGCCGGCCGAAACCGTCGATCCGCGTTGAACCAGCTCTCCAACTTCACCCGGCTCGCAAGGCGATAGATCCTCGCGGACAACGAGGATCTCAGTGCCGGGAATCGCGATACCGATAGAATCCGGATGCGCGTCTACCAGCTCGGGCGGTAAATACGTTGCACGAAATGCTTCAGTCAGGCCGTACATCAGAAAGAGCTGGGCCTGCGGATTTGCGGCGCGCAATTGCCGAACGGCGTCGACAGGAACTCGACCGCCGGTGTTTGTCATCGCCCGAAGACTGGGGAGCGGCGTGTCTCGAAATGCCGATGTTCCGAGCAGCTGCAACCAGAGCGGTGGCACGCACGGAAGCACCGTTACAGCCTGGGCGCGGAGAGTCGCGACGATTTGCTGCGGTAGCGGCGAACGTTCGACAACCAGGCGTGCGCCCGCGCCAACCGCGCAAAGGAGCTGATTGAAACCGTAGTCGAAGCTGAACGGGAGGAGACTCGCGATGCGGTCATCCGCGCTGACACGGACGTAGCTACTCACTGCCCGCACACCGCTCCACAAGTTGGAGTGAGTAAGCGTCACTCCTTTCGGCAGGCCGGTGGAACCAGACGTATAAATGATTTGAGCGAAGTCGGACCCGATCCTCCGAATGGGTTCGAACCTCCCGTCTCCCTTCATATCGGCGACATCATACGCCGTTGCCGTCGTCGAGACTCTTCGGGGCTGACGACCGAGAAGCTCGGCGCTCGAGATAAACGCAGCGCTCCCGCTGTGCGAGAGGATGTGCTCTACCTGTCGCGGACGCAGAGTCTCGTTGATGTTGATCGCAATCGCACCGCAAGCGGTCGCACCGAAGAAGGCTGCTGCCGCGTCGCCACCGCGTTCGAGAAAAATGCCGACGCGATCACCCGGATTTACACCGCCCGCGCGCAAAGCGCCCGCAATCGCAGCCGCTCGAGACCGAAGCTGCCCGTACGTGATCTGGCGGTCCCGCTCGACGATGGCGCATTCGTGGCTAACCTTATCCGCCGTTCCCCACAACAGAAGCGCGATGTTGGTGCTCTCTGCCGGCCACGCCGGAACAGAACTCGTGACAGTGCTGGTGTAGGGACTGAAGCGTTGCGCGACGGTTTGCGTCATATCGAGGGGTGTGACAGGTTTTCACCGCTCGTGGATCGACGTGGAGCGGTAGGCGAAGTCGTAGGAGTGATCGAGACGGTGACTCCGCGTCCGAGTCTCGGCCGCAGCAGCTGGGTCAATGTCGCCGCGCAGCGATCGAGACGCTCGAAAGAAGACTCAAATACATCCAATGACTGCTTCCATGGGTCCTGGATCGCGCGCGTTGGAGAGGTGAATGGATCGAGATCTCCGGCGATGATAATTCGCCCTGGCGCCACGCCCATGTATGTGGCGAGATATCGAGCTTGATCTTTCTCCATCACGATCACGAGATCAGCGGCGCGCGCGCGTTGCGGCTCGAGAGTGGCAGACCGGAACGCTGACAGGTCGATCCGCCGCTTCGCGCTTGCCGCGAGCGCGTGGGGCGGGACCGGCTGGTCGAAGCCCATCAATCCTCCGGACGTGATGCGGATGTCCGGCAGATCTCGCTTCAAGACGGCCTCGAGATAAGGGCTGCGGCAAATGTTGCCGGAGCAAACCACGAGCAGTGTCTGCGGTCGACCCATCAGCGCCAATCTGTGCCGCACGGCCGCGTGCCGACTCCGATGCTGCATCCGGTCAGGGAGATTGCGAACGGCGTCGTACCAACTCTTGAGTTGCCGAGACAGGAAAGTGAAGACGCGCATCATGACGCGGTCACCGGCGACAAGGCAGGAACCGAAATAGCACGGCTGGAAACAAGCCAGCTCGTCAACCGCGAGACATCCATAGTGTCAATTCCGGCGTGCGTCGCCAGAGTGAAGAGCCGATCACGCAGGTAGATAGCTCCTGTTCCCGCGTGCTCTTTCGGAGCGAGCAGGGCCTGCAGCTGTGTGTGTTGCTCGAGCGTTAGCGGATATCCTCGAACCGCACCGATAGTCGGCTGCGGGTTCGCGTCCCCGACCAGGTCGAGTAACGGGAGCCGCAGATACCCCGGTTCGCTCTGCGGAATTGGACGGACGGCTGCTAAACCCCTCGCAGCCATCGCGCGCTCGACAAGATCCTCGACGCGCGCGCGTCGATCGCGGATCTGTTGTTCGTCAGCGTTCAATGCCGTTGGCAGCAGGCTCGCGGCGCTCGCCGACATCGCGCGCGGGACCTTCGGCGCATGGAACACCATCTCGCCGAGCCGTAGTGCTGGTATGGAAGCAGGAATCCGGTACAAAGATGGATGCGCGAACAGCCATTGTGCACCGAGTGAAACCGCTTCTCTTGCGCCTCTCGCGGGAGAAGCAATCGTCGCACGCATCCGCGCAATCGATGGCGCGAGCGCTTGTGTTCTAACCAGCACGGCCCCGCCGGACCCTGTCGTCATTCCCTTCCCGCGACCAAAGCTAAGAATGGATATGTCGGCAAGGCTTCCAAGCCTTCGACCATTCAGTGAGCCGCCCGCACCCTGAGCGGCGTCTTCGATTACAGGAATTCCGTGATCGGCGGCGAGCTTCTTCACGCCGACGACGTCGGCGGCATATCCGTACAGATGCGCGACGACGATCGCATCAACCCCCCGGCGGATTACTTCCCGCACGGAATCGAGGTCAGGACTAAGGCTCTGCGGATCCAGGTCATAGAGTCGCACGCACATGCCCGCACCGAGAGCCGCGGTCGTGAGATCGAAGCATCCGTACGCGGGATAGGCGACGGTGGCGCCTCGCCCGATCGTTTGCAACGCCAGAATGAGTGCCGACGTGCCACTGTCAGTTAAGAGCGCGTCGGACGCGTCGTATCGAGCTTTCAGCGCCTCGACAATTCCATCCCGATCCGGAACGCGCCAACCCCATGCGGCGGCGATCGCTGCGGGCAGCGCTCCCGGGAAAACCGGAGAGTGGACCGGCGGCACCCAGCGCCAGCTCATGGGATGTATCGCACGATCATTGGTCCCACTGCCGTTGCGACCGCCGCCGGCAAGCGACGCCAAATATGCGGCCCGAATCGGAACGGTCCTCGATTGGGTGACGGTGTCGTCACGTCGGACTTCGCCGCGAGCCCATACCACCAGAGAGCTTCCTCGTGTCCGCCCCACTGCATCTTGAAACGATGGGCGCCCGAGCCTGGACTGCAGCGGCCGAAGTTGAACCGCGTTGCGCCGTCGGCTATCGCGCGCTCAATGCATGCCCAATAAAGCATCATGTTGGGAGCTTCACGGTTGTAGGCGCGGAGCGATGAGGCCCAGGTCATCTCGAACTCTTCACCGAAGCGAAAGCCGCATCCCGCCGCGACCGGCACGCCGCCGAGATACGCGCACGCGAACCAGCAATCTTCCGGGAACTGCTCGGCAATCTCCCGAAAGAGGGCGAGGGGCTGAGTCGGAGTACCCAAGTCCCGCATGTGCCGAGAGAACACAGCGAAAAACGGCGCGACCTGGTCTGGTCCGAACCGAACCGTCACACCCTCCTTTTGCGGCCGACGGATTTGGCTGCGAAGCTTTGCATCGAATCGATTGAATTGCTCCGCAGGATTCGGTGCAAGGTCGAGAACAACCGTGATCTTGCGGTGTGATGCCGGGATCGAAACGGGCAGCGGCAGTCGACTGCGCAACTCCAGCAGCTTCACGTTTTCCCGTTGGGCGATCGCGACCGCTTCATCGACGAGCGCGCGAACGGGCCCCGCGGCACCCAACGGACCACCATAGTTGAGAAACGGCATCGACACGAGGTAATGCCCAAAGACAATGCTTCGTACGCGAACGAGCGGAAGGACACCGACGAGCTGGCCTTCCCAATCTCGAGCCGCAAGGTACAGGCACTCGTGTCCGAATACCCGCTCCACTGAGGCTCGCCATCTCAATCGGTGAAAGTGGGTGAATCCTTCCTGCGCGGTGGCGAAAGAATCCCACTCTTCTTCGGTGCCGCCGAAGCGCTCTATCTCCAGGATCAAGCTGCCCCCACAGACTCGAGCGCAGTCGTTGCTCCCACCATCCGAGGGAGGGCTGAAGCCATACTGACGAAATTGAATTCGGAGAGAAGCGAGTTGACTCTTTCGAGCGCGGTGCTGAGACCGCGGTAGTGACGGACGTAGTTGAACGGTGAAACGGCCAAACGCGGCTGAGCGGGATCGATCTCCCACGGATGGATGTAGAACGTGGCGGACTCTGCGCGCGCCTCTGCCTCACGAAATGCGCGTCGAATTACGCTGAGCGGGAACTGTCGCAGATATCCTCCGCCAGCCGCCGGCACCGGGAAATCAAGAAAAGTGGTCGTAGCGAGAGGGAACTCGGCTAGTATGCCGGCGGGCCGGCGCATGACGTACGGGGCGCGCGGAGCGGATGCGTACCCATAACCCCGACGCCGAATCGGGAAAATGCTCGAGTCGTAACTGTACCCTTCCTCGACCAGGACGTCGAACGCCCACTCATAGCCCGGAATGATAGAAAAGCTCGGTGCCCGGTACCCGAGGATGGCATCGCCGGTCACGGCCTCGAGCGCGTGCTTGGACGATCGCAGATCTTCCCGAAAGGTCGCGGGCGTGAGAGCGGTCACGCGCTCGTGGCCAAATCCGTGGGAAGCGATCTCATGACCGGCGTTCGCGATCGCGCGCACGACCTCGGGCCGGTGCTTCGCGAGCCATCCGAGTACGAAGAACGTGCCGCGCACGTTATGCCGGTCGAGCGTTGCGAGAAGTAAGTCGATGCTGTCCCCAACTCGACTCGGACGGGAAAGCCACTCGTCGCGCGAGACGACAGATTCAAGCGCTTTGACCTGAAAGTATTCTTCGACGTCGACAGAAAAGAAGTGCGCGTGCGCGGACTCAGGAACTGGCATCTAGACCGAAAAAAAAAGGATTGTGCTCAGAACTCACGTTGCACCCGCCGGTTCGCACTTCAAATGCCAGGGCTCTGTTCCGAAGATTTTGGCGGCAATCATTGTGTATCTCGTTTCAGCGTAATGTGATGGAGCGAGGGCGATGTCGTTGATCGCGCCACTGGCGCGTGCCGCGCCCGCGATGCGTGTTGCTTGAGCGCCACAACCACGAAGACGGGTTCACCCGTAATGTGGCCGGCGGCATTAGATGCTGATGCGTTGGGAGCTATGCTACGCGGCGACGCGCGAATTACGGTCCGGAGCGAACGTCAACGCGACACCTACGCCACTTAGACAGACGGCGACAACAAGTCACAGTCGTGTGGCACCACCCCAACAGTTTTTTTCATTACAGCCAGCTTTCAGTGCGAGGAGTCGGAGCCGCTGTGATGATAAGTGCTACGCTACCAGTCGGTTAGCGCTTGGATCAACATGCCGATTTGGGTGCTCGTTTTGTGATCGGTCGCGGCACTCTTGCTGCAACCCCGCGCCAAATGGCCAAGTCAGCGATTGGCAGAGAGCGCGGCGTCACGAAAATCGAGACGTACGTGTTCCGCTCGATTTACTCGTTGTGGAGCGTTGTTGAAAATGGCGACAGCATCAGGATACTCTGAACGCTCGCACCGCTTTGGGTCGATCGACGCAGTGCGAGGCGCCGCAATGCTGTTCGTCTTTCTGTCGCATTTCACGGGCGGATACTCCTGGACCGCCGATTCTCGCGAGTTCGCGAGTTATCTCGGAGCGGTGAGTATGATCGCCTCACCGACTTTCGTCATCGTCAGCGGTATGGTAGTTGGCTTTCTCGCAGCAACCAGGCCGCGCGAATTCAGCGCGCTTCGAGTAAAGCTGGTGGATCGCGGACTATTCCTGCTGCTGTTCGGACATCTCATTCTTAGCCTTACCCTCGCTCCCGCGCGCGGCGGTTTCGTCCACGCGTACAGAGCCAGTTTCATAACGGATGCAATCGCGGTGGCGATCTTGGTTGGCCCGTGGCTCGTTAGTGCGGCAAGCGCATTGGCGCGAATCGCGCTCTCTGCGTTCGTATTTCTCCTGGGTTGGTGGGCCATTCTCGCGTGGCACCCGGTGGGTCCGGCGCTGGTTGCAAAGACCTATTTCGTTGGCCTCACAAGCACCTCCGGAGAACTGGGAGCGTTCCCTGTATTTCCGATCATTCCCTGGTTCGCGGTATACGTCCTCGGGACTGTCGTCGGAGAACACCTCGGGAAGATGTATACGGCGGGCGATCGCGTGGGGGCACACCAATTCCTCGCTAAGATCGGCGCTGGCTGCTTCGCCTCTGCGGCCATGATTCACGCGGGAGCGATGGTGCTGCGACGTGTTCCGGGCGCTTCGATTCAGTGGGATTCCAATCTTCTAACGCTCACGTCGATCTACGGAAAATTTCCACCGGGAATCGTATACCTGGGATTTTTCGGCGGCGCTGGAATCCTGATGCTCACGACGATTTTCGAAATCGACAGACGAGGGAAATTTCCTGCTGCAGTCGAGGCCCTGCGCAAAATCGGTCGCGCGTCGTTATTTGTATTCACCATCCAATACGGGCTTTATCGATCAATCCTTCCGAGACTCGGCCTGCCGTACACGCCGCTCTGGCCGGTTCTTTTCCTTGTCACTGTAATTCTCCTCGCCAAGCTGGCTGCCGTGTGGGACAAACATCATGGCAATCGTTTCCTTACTGTTGGAATCACCTCGCACTGGCGCCGGCATTTGATGCGGGACCCGGTAAGCCTCCTCTCAAGCGCTGTATCGAGGCATCGACCAACTCGGATCGAGCCTTTCGGCGCTTCCGGACACTGGAAAACCTACCATAAACCGGGATCACAACTGAGATGAACACCGAGGCGGCGGCGAAGCCGCGCTACGGCTCTTCGCGGGTGGCTTCAATCGATGCAGCCCGTGGCGCAGCAATGCTGTTCGTATGTCTGGCGCACTTCGCTAACGCATACCATTTCGTTTCCGGCGCCGATGATACCGGCGGCTATATAGTCATGATCGGGCTGATTGCCTCTCCGACGTTCGTAACCGTGAGTGGACTGGTGGCCGGTTTTCTCGCAGTTACGCGGAGCAGCTCCTTCGCCGCCCTTCGGCGCAAGCTGTTCGACCGAGGGCTGTTTCTCCTTGTCGTTGGACACGCGATACTCGCGCTCTCGGGTATCGTCACAGGAAGAGGTTTCTCCGCTGCGTACCGCGTCGGATATATCACTGATGTCATTGGATTCGCGGTGATGTTCGGGCCGGCTCTGGTGACTTCACTTCAAGCGAGGTCGCGTCTCCTTCTGGCGATGTCCGTTTTTGCGCTGAGTTGGGCCGCGGTTTTCTTGTGGATTCCCACGGACGGCCTACCAGCCCTCGCGAAACACTATCTCATCGGCGCGCCAAATCCCGCGGACTGGACGAGGGGAGATTTCCCATTGATACCGTGGTTCGCGGTCTATCTGGCCGGGACGGTACTGGGCGAGCGTCTCGGAAAACATTATCTGGGCAAAACGTCGCCCGCGGGTCACCGGTTCCTTGCTACTATCGGAATCGGGAGCATCAGCTTCGCGGTGGCCATCAAAGTCGGGCTCACCGCGCTCAAACTCTCATTCCCGTCATTTGCGCAGTCGCATCCGAACCTTCTCTTCGTTCTTTCTCCGTATCAGAAATTTCCGCCCGGACTTGTGTACGTCACCTTTTTTGGCGGCGCCGGAATGCTGCTCGTGGCAGCGATACTGGAGGCGGGACGGAGACGTGTGCTGCCGTTGCTTCTGAACCAGTTGCGTCAGATTGGACTTGCGTCGCTCTTCGTATACGTCCTTCAGTACTATTTATATGTCGTAGTGCTTCGCGGCCTGCGGCTACCATACAGCCCGTTCTGGCCGGTGTTGTTCCTGGTCTCAATCGCGATTCTGGCGGCGGCCGCGGCGGGCTGGAACGCAATAGAAGGGAATAGATTCCTCACGGTAGGAATCGGAGCCCTTCTCAAAAGGATCGAGCGCAGCAAAAGCACGGTTCTCACCCAGGAGATCCGTCTTGATGCGTCGATCTCCTGACAGCCCGTCTCTTTCGAAGACGCCGTAACCTCGGCTGATTGGGCGCCTGTAAACCGAGTGATGCGCCAAAGAACAGATGGCTGCGCATCCACTCGAAGCCTGCTTAATCGCTGTGGGTCACCCACAACATGATGGGGCAATACCGCGACAAACAATCAAATGTCGCGAGCCGGCGTAAGACGCAGCACTCCTAAGCTGCTGCAAAACCACGACTTAATGCGCGAGGCAAAAGAGGGCCGCATGGGAATAGAAGATGCTTTCTCGCGGGCATCGAGATGCCGCGGATGCGGCGCGCATGATCGGGTAGGGGTGCTCCCGCGCACTACTACTCTGAATCAGCTGGCGGGTACTATTCCTTTATGCGCTCGTGAACTCGGCATCATATCGCACGCTTCGTCAGCAACTTCTCGCGGAACCCAGGGTTTGGGTGATCACGGGAGTTGCGGGCTTCATCGGCTCCAATCTCCTCAAAGACCTCCTTAGCCTCGGGCAAACGGTTGTCGGCGTCGATAATTTTTCGACCGGACATCGCGCGAACCTAGATGACGTTCTAGCCGGTCCGCTGGAGCAGACCGCCAATTTCCGCATGGTGGAAGGCGACATCAGGGACCTGGAGATCTGCCGCGTCGCCTGCCAGGGTGCCGACTATGTTCTGCACCACGCGGCTCTTGGCTCCGTTCCCTGGTCCATGGACGACCCGCTGCGCACCAACGGAGTCAATGTCGACGGCTTCGTCAACATGCTGGTCGCGGCGAAAGACGCGAGGGTCAAACGATTCGTGTTTGCATCTTCGAGCGCCGTCTACGGTGACACGCCAGACTATCCGCAGACCGAGGAGAGGCTCGGACGGCCGCTCTCGCCATACGCGGCCAGTAAATCCACAAACGAGACCTACGCTCTTGCGTTTCAAATGAGCTACGGACTGCAGTCGATAGGACTACGCTATTTCAATGTGTTCGGACCGCGACAGGACCCTGCCGGAGCGTACGCGGCGGTAATTCCGCGTTGGATATCGACTCTTCTTCGCGGAGAGCGTTGTCGAATTTTCGGCGATGGAGAGACGACTCGCGATTTTTGCTACATAGCCAACGTCGTCCAGGCAAACCTGCTTGCGGCAACGGTGAGCAACGCCGATGCGACCGGGCACGCCTACAACATTGCCTGCGCTGAATCGGTCTCGTTGAACCAGCTCTTCCAAATGATGCGCGATCGGTTGTCGACGGTGGACGAAAGATTTACCCGATCGATGCCGCAATACGACGACCTGCGACCGGGCGACATCCGCTTCTCGTGCGCCTCAATAGAAAAGGCCCGTCGAATGTTGGAATTCGCCCCAACGCATAGCGTCGCGCAGGGATTGGCGGAGGCGATGGATTGGTATTTGTCGCGGACGCGGGCGACCTCCGAGACGCCAGCGAGACCCCGGCATGTGGCGGCTCCGACAATCAATCCGCCGGCGCCGACGATGGTTCCCCTGACGCTGGTCGTCCAATGAAAGACAACAATCTGACAACGCTGACCGCGCTGATCGGTTTCAGTGATGAGTGGATGTCACGCTCGATGGAAACCGTTTTTCATGAAAAGGGATACAAAGTCACTAGGGTTGCATCGGGACGGCAGGCCTTGAAGCTGGCCCGTCACAGCGGCTTCGATGTCATAATGCTCGACGAACGAATGGACATACTGACGGGGGTTGAAGTCTGCGTGGCCCTGCGCGACGATCCGCTCTTCGATCATGCCACTCCCATCGTGATCGTTTCTTCCTCGCACACTACCCTGCCGAGTCGCACTGCTGCGTATGCCGCCGGAGCGTGGGAGTACTGTCACCAGCCACTCGATGTCGATGGGCTTTTTCTCAAACTCGGAACGTTTCTTCGCGCCAGGCGGGAGCTGGCGGCGGCGCAGGCGCAGCTGCTCATGGACCCGGCAAGTGGGTTGTATACCCAGTTTGGTCTGCACCAGCTCACTGAGCAGCTCGAAGCCCGCGCGGTGCGCAAACACGAGGCATTTGCCTGTCTCGCGTTTTCATCCCAGAAATCGGACCCCGGAGCCGATGACAGATCGACTGGAGACGGCGCGGCGCGCTTTGCCGAAGTGCTGCATGTGGTTCGCGAGCAGGCCCGAAAATCTGACGTCGTCGCGAAGACCGGAGACTCTCAACTTTCAATTCTGGCGCCCGATACGGACGCAGCGGGGGCACGGCTTCTCGTCGCCCGACTGCAGAAGGAGCTGGACGCGGCGTCGCAGAAGACAGCCGCAGGCGGGGCTTTGCGGTTGCGTGCTGGCTATTGCGCAGTGCCCGATCTAGCCGCAGCAAATGTCGATTTGAACGAACTCGTTCAC
>DASWDV010000194.1:0-8385 GCA_036395075.1 Gemmatimonadaceae bacterium
CGATGTCCCACACTTACTGTGGAAGCTGCAATCGCGTGAGGCTGACGGCAGACGGTCGGCTCCGCACTTGTCTCTTTGGCGACGATGAAGTCGATCTCCGCACGCCGCTCCGCGAAGGATTGCCACTAGAGCCGTTCTTCCGCAGCGCTCTTGACTCGAAGCCGAAGGAGCATCAACTGCTGCAAATGCGCGTCGGAGGTTTACGCGCGTTGTCGCAGGTTGGTGGCTGAGCGGCAGTCCGCCGAGTTTGCTGAAGGTGAACGGCGCGCGTAACTTTCGCGCACGACTCACCTACCTCTAACGACATAATGGTCAACAAGATTACGGTAGTTGGCGCCGGCAACGTCGGCGCCAGTACCGCGCAGCGCATAGCCGAGAAGGAGCTGGCCCGAACCGTCGTGATGGTCGACGTGATGGAGGGAATCCCGCAGGGAGAAGGACTCGATCAGTGGCAATCAGCACCGATTGAAGGCTTCGATACCCGCGTCGTCGGCACCAACGGCTACGAAGAGACCGAAGATTCCGACATCATCGTCATCACTGCCGGCATCGCCAGAAAGCCTGGCATGTCGCGTGACGATTTGCTCAACACCAATGCCGGAATCGTAAAGCAGGTCTCCGAGCAGATCAGAACGACATCTCCTGACGCGATCCTGATCGTCGTTTCGAATCCACTCGACGTGATGTCGTACGTCGCCATGAAAGTCACGGGCTTTCCCCGCGAGCGTGTGCTGGGAATGGCGGGGGTGCTGGATACGGCGCGCTATCGCGCCTTTCTCGCTGAAGCGCTCGATGTCTCCGTACGCGACATCCAGGCGATGGTTCTCGGTGGACACGGGGACACGATGGTTCCACTCATTTCATACACCTCTGTGAGCGGAATTCCGATCAAGTATCTGATGCCCGAAGCGAAGCTCAATGCGATCGTCGAGCGTACGCGAACGGGCGGTGCGGAGATCGTTAAGCACCTGAAGACCGGGTCCGCGTACTACGCACCATCGTCAGCGGCTGTCCAGATGTGCGAAGCCATAGTGCACGACCAGAAACGAATTTTGCCCTGCGCTGCCTGGCTCGAGGGCGAGTACGGGATGTCCGGGCTCTTCCTCGGCGTCCCCTGCAAGCTGGGACGGCGCGGACTCGAGAAGATCATCGAAGTCGAGCTCACCCGAGAGGAGCGCGAAGCCCTGGCCAAGAGCGCCGATGCGGTGCGCGAGCCGATGGCCGCGGTGAAGCTGTAAGAAGTTGATGGCGGGGCTTCGCGGCTTTTACGCCTCCATGGTCGGCAAGAAAGTCGTCATGGGAGTCACCGGACTCATCGGCATCGGATTCGTCGTACTTCACTCGCTGGGGAATCTGCTCGTTTTCCGCGGACCGGAGGCGATCAACTCGTATTCACATTTTCTCAAGAGCACAGGAGAGCTTCTCTGGGCGTTGCGGGTTGTGCTCATCGTCGCCGTTGTGTTGCATGTGATCGCCGCGGTGCAGCTGACTCGTCAAAGCCGCGCTGCCAGACCAATCGCTTATACGAAACGCGAGATCCAGGTCGCGACCATTGCCTCGCGTTCGATGAGGTGGGGCGGCGCGCTGTTGCTGGTGTTCATCGTCCTCCACATTCTGCATTTCACGACCGGCACAATTCGGCCCGCTGGCGCTTTCAGTCAGCAGGACGTGTATGCCAACGTCGTGACGAGCTTTCGTGTCTGGTGGGTCGCGTTGTTTTACGTGGTCGCCATGATTGCGCTCGGGCTGCATCTCTTTCACGGCGCGTGGAGCTCAGTGAGAAGCATTGGCGTGAGTCCACCATCACCGCGTCCGCTCGAGCGCAGAGTCTCGCTGGTAATAGCGGTTCTTGTCTGGGCGGCATTCACCGCTGTCCCGGTAGCTGTTATTGCCGGGTTTGTGCGATGACACTGCAGCTTGACGCTCGCATCCCGAGCGGACCGCTGGCGCAGAAGTGGGGCCGCCACCGCTTCGAGATGAAACTGGTCAACCCGGCGAACAAACGAAAAAACACGATCGTCGTAGTTGGTTCGGGATTGGCCGGGGCGGCGGCAGCGGCAACAATGAGCGAGCTCGGCTACGACGTGAAATGCTTCTGCTTCCAGGACTCGCCGCGGCGCGCGCACAGCATTGCGGCTCAGGGTGGGATCAACGCCGCCAAGAATTATCAGAACGATGGCGACAGCATCTACCGTCTGTTCTACGACACCATCAAGGGCGGCGACTTCCGTTCGCGGGAAGCCAATGTGTATCGGCTCGCTGAACTGAGCGTGAATATCATCGACCAGTGCGTCGCGCAGGGCGTCCCGTTCGCGCGTGAGTACGGCGGCCTTCTTTCAAACCGATCGTTCGGAGGCGCTCAGGTCTCGAGAACGTTCTACGCGCGCGGACAGACCGGCCAACAGCTCTTGCTCGGCGCGTACCAGGCGCTTGAGCGCCAGATCGCCCGCGGCGCGGTGAAGATGTTCCCGCGCACCGAGATGCTCGATCTCGTCGTCATCGAGGGCAAAGCGCGCGGAATCGTCACCAGGGATCTCGTTACGGGGAAGATCGAATCCCACACGGGGGAAGCTGTCGTGCTCGCCACCGGCGGGTACGGGAACGTGTTTTACCTCTCGACGAATGCGCAGGGATCGAATGCGACGGCGATCTGGCGAGCCTACAAGCGCGGCGCCGCGTTTGCGAATCCCTGCTTCACTCAGATTCACCCAACCTGCATACCCGTCACCGGAGAACATCAGTCGAAGCTCACGCTGATGAGCGAATCGCTGAGAAATGACGGACGAGTGTGGGTTTCGAAGAGAGCGGGCGACAAGCGTGACCCCCGGCAGATTCCTGAGAACGAGAGAGACTATTTCCTCGAGAGGAAATATCCCAGCTTCGGGAACCTCGCTCCCCGTGACATTGCATCACGCGCAGCAAAGGAAGTGTGCGACGAGGGAAGGGGAGTCGGCGAAACCGGTCTGGGGGTCTATCTCGATTTCGCGGACGCGATCAACAGGCTGGGGCGCGAAGTAATCAGGGAGCGCTACGGCAACCTGTTCGAGATGTACCAGCGCATTACCGACGAGAATCCCTATGAAGTGCCGATGCGAATTTATCCCGCGGTTCACTATACGATGGGGGGCCTGTGGGTCGATTACAATCTCATGACCACCATCGCGGGCTTGCACGTAACGGGCGAAGCGAATTTCTCTGATCACGGAGCCAACCGACTCGGAGCCAGCGCGCTGATGCAGGGTCTCGCCGACGGTTACTTCATCATTCCAAACACGATCGGCGACTACCTGGCCACCGAGAAGCTCGAGAAGGTCGAGGCATCGCACTCGGCGTTCAAGTCCGCGGAGAGCGAAGTAGCCGAGAGAACCCGAAAATTCCTGTCGATAAGCGGGAAACGGACAGTTGCGTCGTTCCACCGCGAGCTCGGAAAAATCGTGTGGGATTACTGCGGTATGTCGCGGAACGAAACCGGGCTCAAGACCGCGCTGAAAAAAATCCCTGAGCTTCGCGCCGAATTCTGGCGCGACGTCAACGTGCCGGGAAGCGACGTCGAGCTGAACCAGGCGCTCGAGAAGGCCGGGCGAGTGGCCGATTTCCTGGAGCTCGCCGAGCTGATGTGCGTCGACGCACTACACCGGACTGAGTCGTGCGGCGGACATTTCCGGGAGGAGAGTCAGACGCCCGACGGCGAGGCGCTGCGCGACGATCGAAACTTCGCTTACGTAGCGGCGTGGGAGTACGCCGGGGAGGGACGCGATTCGATCCTCAACAAGGAGCCGCTCGTGTTCGAGAACGTCAAGCTTTCGCAGCGGAGCTACAAGTAGTGAACCTCACTCTGCACGTATGGCGACAGGCGAGCGCCAACGCGCCCGGAAAAATGGTCGTGTACGACGCGCACGACATCAGTCCCGACATGTCGTTTCTCGAGATGCTGGACGTCGTGAACGAGCGGTTGACGGAGAGTGGCGGGATTCCGATTGCCTTTGATCATGATTGTCGGGAGGGTATTTGCGGTATGTGCGGCCTGATGATCAATGGAGTCGCGCACGGACCGATGAAGGGAACGGCGACTTGCCAGCTGCACATGCGCAGCTTCGAGGACGGCGACACGATCTATATCGAGCCGTGGCGCGCTCGGGCTTTTCCGGTGATCAAGGATCTGACCGTTGATCGATCGGCGCTGGACAAAATCATTCAAGCCGGCGGATACATCACCGCACCAACCGGCGGGGCGCAGGACGCGAATTCGATCCTCGTTCCGAAAGAGAGTGTCGACAACGCGATGGATGCGGCCGCTTGCATTGGATGTGGCGCTTGCGTTGCGGCCTGTCCCAACGCATCGGCATCGCTCTTCACCGCGGCAAAAATCACGCACCTTGGCTTGCTTCCTCAGGGCCAGCCCGAGCGCTACCGGCGCGCGCTCGCGATGGTAGAGCAAATGGATCTCGAAGACTTCGGCAGTTGCACTCTTCACGGCGAATGTCAGGATGCGTGTCCCAAGGAGATCAGCATCGACACGATCACGCGGATGAACCGCGATTTTATCCGAGCGCGCCTGATTGGGACGAGACCCTAGGGCTGGCCTGGTTGGTGCACCCACAGACTCGAAAAGCAGTCAGCCGGAGCAGCCCATGGAAGTGAACCCTTCGTCAGAGCCTTTGCGAGGCCGTTCGCGGACGAAAAGCGAGGTCAGCAAGCCGGCGAGTGAAGCCGCGCGCGGCGGCGCCGATGCGGTAAACGACACGCCCGGCATCGCTCGACACGGCACCACGGTCGGGTCTCAGTTGGACGTGGGTTCTCCCAGCGCCGCCCCGGCCACCGGTAGCAAGCTGATTTGGCTGGCCATCGTCGTGGCACTCGGGGTCATACTCGCCTATGCGGCGGGGATGCTTCAGTAACCGAGGTCAGTTACCAATGAGCCACTAGATTTTGGGAATTGGCAGTGGCTCGACGTGTCCTCGCTCAACTTCGCGATGCAAGCGAGTCTTCTCGCTCTTCTTCTCCGCCTCATCGTGTTGCTGCCTCTCTTCGAACAGACGGTGCGCGGCATTGTGCTGCGAGAGGTTTTTGGGTCGTTCTGCTGCGTTTTGAGATCGGTCGGGCGGGGTGCCGCTGCCTGACTGGAGTTGCTCGATGAACTTGCTGTGGGTTTTCGATCCGTGCTGCCCCTCTGCATGATCCTGGGGTCCTTTCTGTACGCCGCCGCTATTCTGCATCAGCTTTGCTTCCTCCCGATAACGGTTCGTTCTTAGACCTTTCGGCAAGGCGGGGGCCAGACTACAGTCGCGGCAGGGTCACTCCCTGTTGCCCCTGGTACTTACCCTTCTTGTCCTTGTATGACACTTCAGGCTCTTCCTCACCCTTGAAAAAGAGAACCTGAGCAATGCCTTCGTTGGCGTAGATCTTGGCCGGCAAGGGCGTCGTGTTCGAGATCTCGAGCGTGACAAATCCTTCCCACTCCGGCTCAAAAGGCGTGACGTTCGTGATGATCCCGCAGCGAGCATAAGTAGATTTTCCGACGGTGATCGTCACGACATTGCGGGGGATCCGGAAGTACTCAATCGAGCGGGCGAGCGCGAACGAATTGGGTGGGACTATGCACACGTCGCCCTCGAATTCCACAAACGACTTCGGATCGAAGTTTTTCGGATCGACAATCGAGTTCAGCACATTCGTGAAAATCCTGAACTCGGGGGCGACTCTCATGTCGTAGCCGTAGGAGCTGACTCCGTATGAGATGACACCGGACCTTACCTGACTGCTCTCGAAGGGCTCGATCATCCCGTGCTCCCTGGCCATGCGGGTGATCCAGCGATCCGACTGAATTGACATCGATGCGGGGTTTGGTTGCGGTGGAGGGGCCGGCATTCCGGCAGCGGTGGGTTGCGTTGTGATCGCTGGTTTTCGGCGTGAATGTACGATTTTCGCACTTACATCGCCACCGAGCCGGAGCCGTTGAATTACAACATTGCGTCCGGTAAATTCCCAAAAATCGCCCTAGTGAAATTTTTCACGAAGTCCCGGACGCCATGTTTCGCGCTTATTTCCCGGTTCTGATGCTTTTCGGTTTCGTCCTGGTTAATGGGCTGGCGATCATTGCCATCTCCGCGCTGACAATCCGCGCGCGACCCACCGACGTCAAGCAACAAGCCTACGAATCAGGCGTACCCGCCCTCGGCGATGCGCGCGAGCGCTTCTCGGTTCGTTTTTATCTTGTCGCGATCCTGTTCATCATCTTCGACATCGAGACGGTGTTCATGATTCCGTGGGCTGTCTACTACAAGCAGCTCTCGTGCTTCGTGCCGCTCGTCAACGAGTCGTGTCCGATCGGGCACATCTCGTTCTTCGGGCTTGGCGAGATGCTTGTGTTCATGCTGATCCTTCTCGTCGGATTCGTCTACGTCTGGAAGAAAGGGGCACTGCAATGGGATTGACCACGCCCGCAGAGCAGCGCACCGTCACTTACGCCCCTGAATCTCAGGAGGGTTGGGTCGCGACGCGGATG
Source organism: Gemmatimonadaceae bacterium (assembly GCA_036395075.1). Lineage (GTDB taxonomy): Bacteria > Gemmatimonadota > Gemmatimonadetes > Gemmatimonadales > Gemmatimonadaceae > UBA4720. The sequence continues at coordinate 6,506 of DASWDV010000194.1, forward strand.
GACTTTCTCGTCAACTGGGCGCGCGCGAACTCCTTGTGGCCGATGCCGTTTGGGACGGCCTGCTGCGCGATCGAGTTCATGGCCACCGCGGCGAGTGATTTCGACCTCGCGCGCTTCGGCATGGAACGCATGAGCTTTTCGCCTCGACAAGCGGACGTGCTCATATGCGCCGGGCGCGTTCCGTTCAAACTCGCGCCGATCATCCGTCGCATCTGGCAGCAGATGCCGCAGCCAAAATGGTGCATCTCGATGGGAGCCTGCGCGTCGACGGGAGGCATGTTCGACAACTATGCCGTGGTGCAGGGTATCGATACGATAATTCCCGTCGATGTTTACGTGCCCGGATGTCCGCCGCGGCCGGAAGGTCTGATTTACGGGATTCGCATGCTGCAGGAGAAGGTGAAGAACGAGCGGTCGTCGGACGCGGGGACCCGCGACGAGATGGAGCCGGATCCTACCAGCCAGCTCTACATCCCTCCGTCGGTGATCGACGAGCTCGGTGAGCCATTCGGAAATTCGGTCAATCAGACAAGGTCCGGACTGTGAGCCGATTCGAGGTCGTCAGAACCGGGGCGAGCGCCTCCGGCGGAGAGCCGGTAACCCAGAAGAAGCTGTCGCACCGCGGCGAGGCAGCGAATCCGTCGGGTCAAGCGCTCCAGGGCAAATTCACCGCGGCGATCAAGCGTGTCGAGGTGATCTGGGGCGAGACGGTGGTCTACGTGGATCCGCCGTCAGTGCATGAGGTGATTCGGTGGCTGCACGACGACGATGCGCAGCGCTACGATTTCCTCAGCGACATCACAGCCGTCGAATACCGGGACCCGGAAGCGCCCATCGAAGTGGTGTGGCATCTCCGTTCGCTTCCGTTCAGGCGTTTTCTGCGCATCAAAGCGCAGTTGCCCAAAGGAAAGCCGCTCGAGATCGACAGCGTCTACGACGTGTATCGCGCCGCCGATTGGCTCGAGCGTGAGTGCTACGACATGTTCGGCATCCGCTTTCGCGGTCACCCCGATCTTCGGCGCATTTTGATGTGGGAGTCGTACAAGGAAGGCTTTCCGCTGCGCAAGGATTTCCCATTGCGCGGCCGCTTCAGTCGTTCCGAGCAGCTCCGGCAAGCACTCGCGCAAAATCCCGAGGCGCGCTACTCGATGGAAGAGCTCACGATCGCCGACGCCTTTGCGGAGCTTCCGCTCGACATGCGAGAAAGGTTGAGCAAAGGCGAGAGGACCGGCGAGTAATGGCCAGACGCACAGTCGAGGTAGAGCTTTCGACCACTGGTCTTGATGCACAGGGGAGGCCCCAGCGCGTACCGCTCGTGACCAACGGCGGAGGGACAGCAGTCGCCCTCGAGCCCCCGCCCAGCGTCGAGCCGGAGCTCGAAGGTGAGCACATGCTCATCAACATTGGCCCTCAGCACCCCGCGACACACGGGGTTCTACGTCTGGTGCTCGAGCTGGATGGAGAAACGGTGGTCCGCTGCATTCCGCACATCGGCTATCTCCATTGCGGCTTCGAGAAAATCGGCGAGTACCGTCAATACAATCAGATAATCTGCTGGACCGACCGCGAGGATTATCTCAGCTCGCTTGGGAACAACGTCGCGTTCGCCCTGGGCGCTGAGCGCTTGTTCGGAATTGAGATAACGGAGCGGTGCAAGGTTTTGCGCGTGATCGCGTCGGAGCTGTCGCGGATCATGTCGCACCTCGTTTGGCTCGGAACCTTCTGCATCGACATCGGTGCGTACACGCCGTTTCTCTGGTCGTTTCAGCGCCGCGAGGAGATCTATCGTCTTGTCGAGAAGTGGATCGGCGCGCGACTCACTACCACCGCGACGCGTGTCGGAGGAATGGCGGCCGACATTCCGAGCGGCTGGATGGAGG